>DAORKI010000146.1:0-7369 GCA_035439485.1 Bacteroidia bacterium | reverse complement strand
TTTCGAAGCCATTCACACCACCTCCTTTTTCATAACCAATATCACAAGTAATTGAAAAAGCCATTTTAGTAATTCCTTTTGAAGCGGGTTTGTTCAAGTATCGTAAGAGGAAACTATTATCAGAATGAAATCTTTTTCTATTTGAATAACCTGCTGCATCAGTTCCTATATAGTCATTGCTTAAGATTTTGATATTGCTGTTTGGCATAAAAGTGATGTTGCCTCCAAATCCTGGCATGCTGTTGAACTTTCCATAACTTTGCCAGCCATTGATTAGCCAACCTTCAATCTTTAAATTTTTTGTTGGAAAAATTTGCAGTCTTAAACCATTAAAAAACCAAGGCGTATTGTCAGAAGTAAATGATGCTTGATATTCCCAGTTTTCAGCTTGATAATATGAATTTAAACCAATGTATGACATAAACAACCCAGCATCAATATTTATTCCATACCATTTTTTTATGTGATAACCTGCATACGCTTCACTAAGATAGCGATATGCTTCAGCAAGTTGGTATTGTCCGCGATATGGGCTGTAATCGTTACGAGGAACTACTGTAGCTCTTGTTCCAAACTGTGTCATAAATCGCGCTCTCGCACCTTTGTAATTCATATCACCACCAAAATGCAAAGCTGAAAGTTGCATTTCATTATTGCGTGCTAAAGCTGTTGAACCTATAACTGTATTGTCGTTTGGTTTATTGAATGAGTATGTATAATTTACATCTATTAAAATATTGGGAGTAAAGTAGGACAAATTTTTAAATACTGATGAATCTCTTCGGTCGCTCCCATTTTGCCATGTTTGATCAATTTGCTCAAATGGCTCACCCTTTTGTTGTGCTTTGCTTTCCATGCACAAAATAAGAAAAATTAATGTAAGAAAGTAATGTTTTTTCATCATTTAAATTATTGTTTGTTTGTTTCGAATTCAATAGTGGCTATGTTAGAAACTTGTATACTTTTTACAATGGATTGCAGGGTATATAAGCTAATGAAATTGTTTGTTTCAGAGTATCTTGTATTCAATTTATATTAATTTAATTTTTAGAAGGAACAAATACATTAGAATAATAATTCACTATTGATGGAATCAAATTTCTTAATGTATGTGCTTTAAATTAGGGTAAATTATATTTTTCAACTCTCATTAATTCAATGTTAGAAAAGAGTTGGTACACTTCTGGTAATTTTTCATTAATAACATCAGTTTTATTTAAACCATGATTAACTTCAACACATATACCCTAACTTTTTAAAATAATTTATTAGTATGGAAAATGATTTTCATTCATTGTAAATCCATGCTCTAATGTTTGAAATTCTTCTAGCACCATACATTTGAAAACTGTTTCATTGTTATTCTTTATTCTGACAACAGGTTGATTCTGTAATTTGAGCTTCTTTTTGCTAACTAATTCTTGAACAATTTTGGTAGAATAATACTCAAAATGAGGAAGAATTTTAAAACCTACATTTATATTTACTTCGATAACTTTATCATCAACATGTTCGAATAAATTATAGGAAAGAATATTTGTTTCAGATTTTTGGTTAATATGTAATAAGCAATACTCATTGTCAATTTTAGGTTTCTTAGCTATGATTGAATACATAATTTTTTCTTCATTTTCATCTTATAATTTAATTTCAATAAGATATATTATGTGGGTAACTATTATATCAATTTGAGTCTCGAAGCTCAATTCATTTATTTATGCTACACATTTTTCCAAATCAACAAACTTGTTCCAATATAGCTATAAGTAATACCTAATGTCTCCAATATTGATGTTGTAAATACCTTTGGTTGCTTTGATTTTACTGAATTTTACATACCCAAAATTGATGGTGCAAATTTCAGTATTTATACATCTGTAAATTGTAAAACCTATTACAATTTTTATAAAGATTTTATAAAGTTGCTATAGATTTCTTGTTTAAGTGAAAAAAATTCTTGCGATAATTGAAAAAGAAATTCCATAAATTACTGTTATAGCAATTGAAATAAAGTTATATTTTTAGTAGAACATGCAATAACAAATTGTAGTCGTGAAAAATAACCCAGTTTGTTAAGCAAATCTATATCCAACACCACTTTCGGTAATTATATGCATAGGTTGATTCACATTGTTTTCTATTTTTTTTCTTAATGTGCCAATAAACACGCGCAAGTATTGAGTTTCGGCTTGAGCACCAACACCCCATATTTCTTTTAGAATATATTGGTGGGTTAATACTCTTCCTTCATTTTTGGCTAATAATACTAGTAAATTAAATTCGGTGGATGTTAGTTTTAACGGTACTCCATCTTTCAAAATTGTGTGTGCACTGATGTCAATGTCAAGATTACCACAAGTTAATTTATTGGATAAATTAGGCAATTGATTTCTTCTTATGGCAGACCGAATTCGAGCGAGGAGTTCTGCATTTCTGAATGGTTTGGTTAAGTAATCAGAAGCTCCATTATCAAGAGCTTTTACAATGTCAAATTCACTGTTTTGCACTGATAAAATAATGATTGATTTGTTATACCAATTTCTAAGTTCCTTTAATATTTCATGACCTTCTTTGTCGGGTAATCCTAAATCTAAAATAATTAATTCGGGAACATAATTGGCAGCCATATTTATGCCTTCTTTGCCAGTTGATGCTTGCACTACCTTGTAATTATTGCTCTCTAAAGTTATCTCTAGCAGTTTACGAATTTGAGGTTCATCATCAATGATTAAAATTGTATCTTTCATCCTTTGCAAAATTTAATAATTATACAAGTGTGTGGTTTCTTTATTCATTTCTTAATTGATTTAAATAGCTAGATTCCACAGGTAAATAAATAGAAAATATGGCTCCGCCTTTTTCATTATTGTTTACTTTAATTGTGCCCTTGTGCGCTTCTACAAAGCCTTTGGCAATTGATAAACCCAAACCACTTCCACCAGCTTTAGTTTTAGGCAATCGATAAAATTTATTAAATAAATTCCCTAATTCACTTTCTGGAATTCCATTTCCATTATCAGAAATTTGGATCACATTATTATTGTTTTCTTCAAATACATTAATTTTTATTTCAGCGCTTATTGGTGTATAATGTATGGCATTGTGCAAAATGTTATGAATTGCTTGTTCAATTAAACCTCTATCATATCTAAATAAAGGCAATTTTTCATCAGGTTCGAATATTATTTTTTTATTTGAAATGTTTGTCTTTTGTAAAATTGATTGTATTAAGTCATTTGTATCGCACCAATCTATATTAAGTTTAAGAATTCCTGTTTCAAGCCTGCTCATATTAAGTAAATTTTCAACTTGACGATTCAGCCTTACACCAGCTATATCTATTTGATTGAGTAACTCAATTTGATTTTTTGATGAAATACCTTCTTTATTATTTTTAAGTACATCAACTGCACTTAAAATTGCTGCTATAGGTGTTCTAAGTTCATGTGATAGCGAGTTTAGTAAAGTGTTATACAACTTGATTGTGTTTTCTTTTTCTTCCTTATCTCTAGCTTTTTTTTCTTCTATTCTAATTTTGAATGTTAATACTGTATTTACCATGGCAACAAAGAAGTACAAAAAAAACATGAGTAAGTCCTCTGCACTTTCGGTGTGAAATGTAAATAAAGGTGGGATGAAGAAAAAGTTCCATGATAGGGCACTAAGCAAAGCTGCAGTTAAAACAGGAATAATATCAAAAAGCATGGCTAAAATAGAGACTGCCATCAATAGAATAAGAGCTACTGTTTTATATCCTATAATTGATTTACTAAAATAGCAAACCCCAGATATTATTAGTATTACACAAATACATATTAAATATTGTGCACTGCTTTTGTAGTTTCTAGTTTGTAATAAATTCAACTTTAGCCTGATTTGTACCCTGCAAAATTAGTCATTTGCTTATAAAGATTTTATAAAGAAAATTTTATCCAATAATCCTAAGTATGATAGCAGGTAAGGTTCTTACACAACCGTTACTTCCTATTTCCTTTACTTTTATATCTTCAATCACTACTTTTCCTTGATTTTTTATCTTACTCATTAGCGCAAATTGTTCGCTGGTAAATACATTGCCACGTGTACTTGCAGTTTTAAATTCACCACAAAAATTTACCGACACACTAAATGATACAATTTCATATCGTACATCATACAAAAAATTATCTAAGTTAATAGCTAAAGTCCCTTTTAATAGTAAAGCTTTACTTATGTCTTCACCATTTCGTTTACCAGCAAAACTTGGAATAGGGTTGGGAACCGATTTAATTCTATATTTTTTTGCACCTATTTTTTTTAATTCACTACCACGTTGTTCATAAATGGAAATTTCAGTGGAGCTTCCGGCATTTACAAAAACCCCATAATCACCATCAAGTTTATCTACAATGGTTCCATTATTTATTTTTAATACAAGTTTGCAATTGCCACTATATACAAGATGTATTGGGTTTTCAATGCCTTTGTATAAAACATTCAAACCAGGTTGTTCAATACCTATACAATTGTTGCTTTTTCGTACTTTAATTTTATTCTTTTCTATATTTTGGCTACTGCCATTCAAGCAGAGTAAAACTGAAATACCAGTTAATATCATGGAAGTTTTCATAATATTAGAATTTAAAAATTAATAACTTTATTTAACTCGTCTTGATTATTTAAATCAATTGATAAAATCTCTAATTCAATACCACTATTTTTGTTCTTTAAAGCCTCTTGAATCATTTTATGATCTGCTGTAGCTATCTTTTTTGAAGTTGTAATAGCAATAATTTTAAACTCTTCATCATTTGAATATTTTAAATTGTATTCATTCTCTCTTTTAAAAATAGGATAACAATGAATTGCGGTACGTATTCCTTTTATGACAACATATAATTCAATAATCGTTGAGTTGCTTTCTTTATTTAAATTCACCAAAAGAGGAATGTCATTCAAGTTTTTCATTATTCTATCGCTGTTGTATACTCCAAATCTATTGATATAAAAACTTCTAGTTACTGAATTCACAGCTGCCGCCATTTCCATGAGTTTTTTTTGTTGTTCATTCCATTTAGCCATTTGTTCTTTCATTTCTACTTCACGTATTCTCATTTCCTCCTTTAAAGCTTCATTCATTCGTTTTTCTTCAGCTTTATTTTTTTCTTCTTGCTCCTTAATTTCTTTTTCTCTTTCCAGAGCAGCTTGTTTTTGTGCAATAATCAATTGCTCTGCTAATTTTTTGGCAGCAATTTCTTTCTCTACAATTTTTTGATGCAATGTTTTTTGATATAAAGCGAATTTATTTTCAAATATTTGATTGGCTTTTCCAATTTCGCTAGCTTCAAATACTGGATTCACTCTATGTTGTAGGCTTTTTGTACTGGTCCAAAATTTTACATCATAACAGTTGTTTTTGGCTCTTGTTAAACTCACATTTTCCCAAATTGTGTTGGCATCATTAGGATTAATATCAATGGTGGAATCGCATATTTCAAACTTCACGTTTTCGAAAGCACATAATTCTTTAAAATCTTCTTTATTAAAATCTATTGTGAAATTTGCTTTATTATTGTTGGCAAGTACGGGCTTAATAGGAGCGATTTTTGACAATTTTTCTTCGGCTTGTTTTTTTGCAATAAAATCCTTTGCCATCAAACTCAATGAATCATTTTCAGATTTGATTGGTGTTGAACTAAAGTATTTTTCAGCCTCTTCGGCTAAGTAATTATTTACACTATCTTTTCCAAGCTCAAACCAGTTATTTTTTAATGTGTCAAAAACATATAAATTTATTCCAGGCTTTGTTACAGTGCTTGCCATATGCACTTGTAAGTTTTTTTCAGCCTTAATGAAAACTGGTTTATTATTTTGCCAACCATTAATTTCTAACATTCCAGCACTTTCAAATTGGTAATTAAGTCCTGCACTATCATAGTTCATTGAAATTTCACTGAATAAAATATCTTTTGGGGTATTAAATTCATGATATAAAATGTCAACCTTCCCAGTTATTATTTTTCCTTTATCATCAACAAAACTATTTGCTGGAATAACTATTTGTGTTCCTGATTTGTAATGTAAAGTTTCTGCCTTTGATGCATCAATGCGAAATAAATCTGCTGGCTCAGCATATTTATTTAAACTAAATTTTGTTTTAGCTGAGTTTGAAGTAGTGTTAATTTGGTTTTTTTTGAATGTAAAAAATATTACCATACTAATTAAAGCAGTTAGTAAAATTGGTACTTGTAACAACTTATAACTGAGCATTCCTTGCTGAGGTAATGAAATTTTATGAACGATTTTACTGAAATTTAAATGTCTTCTAATTTCTTGAGATAATAATTTTACCCGATTGAAATTAATTCTAATAAGCTTTTTCATGATATTATGTTTTAAGTGAGTAACTTTTGCAAAATCAATAAGATGTTTTATGGCCAATTGATTTCCAACTTTTAATCACATAATGTCAAGTTTTATAAAGGATACATAAATTATGATTTTTTTACATTTATTTTATTGAATGTGGCTCACAGTCCTTCTTAAATTTGGTTTGAGTTTATGCCAAATTCATAATATTTGTGCATTAAATGATATGCTAAAGATTAGTTAAGGCATTTCAATGGATGTGAATTTGATTTTAAGGTATTTTGAAAAAAACTAATTTTGCAGCATGTCAATAAAGCTAAGTGAAGAAGAATTAATAGCTCAATATAAAAAGATACTATCTAAATTTTTACCTGAACAAAGTGTACAAACCATTGCAATTTGGGTACGACATTATAATTTTGATTTAAAAATTACACATAGTAGAAGCACAAAACTAGGCGATTACAGAAGCCCGTTTAAAGGACAGCGACATAAAATTACAATAAATCATAACCTCAATAAATTTGCTTTTCTAATTACCTTAGTGCATGAAGTAGCACATTTAACAGCTTTTGAAAAATTTAGTCATAATATAAAGCCACATGGCGAAGAATGGAAAAATGAGTATAAAAAGTTAATGCAGCCCTTTTTAAATGAAAGTATTTTGCCTATGGATGTGCAAATTGCACTTAAAAATTATTTAATAAATCCGGCTGCATCAAGTTGTGCCGATGAAAATTTGTTAAGAACTTTAAGGAAATACGATAAACCAAATGAATCACTTGTTCATTTAGAAGACTTACCATTTAAAACAATTTTTAAAATTAGTGGAAGTCGTTACTTTGAAAAAGGAGAAAAACTTCGCAAGCGTTATAAATGTGTAGAACTTTCAACAAAAAGGATTTATTTATTTAGCCCAGTGGCTGAGGTTGCGCCTGTGCAAAAAACTTTATTGGAATAAAAGTTAAAGTATTGATTTGATTTCTTCTTTCAATTCTAATTATTAAGCCCAAATTAATCA
>DAORKI010000145.1:0-7624 GCA_035439485.1 Bacteroidia bacterium | reverse complement strand
GCAGGATTCATAACCCTGAGGTCACGGGTTCGACTCCCGTCTCCGCTACGAGGAAATAAGAAAGATCAGGAAGTAATTCTTGGTCTTTTTTTTTGGCGTGTTAGGATTCAAAAATGCTCATATATGTTACAGAAAGCATAAAAGTGCTTAAATTTAAATATGTTTCTACTTTAATTAAGCAGATATTAATTAGCATCATGAACTATTTTATCAATAAATCCATGAAGGCGCTTTATTTCTGAACGACCTCTGTTTCTTTCATTAACAAAACATGTTGTAACTATTACCATATTTTTTTCAGGAATAATGCAAATGAGTTGTCCACCATAACCACTAGCCACAAAAGCTTGAAAGCCATTTGTTTTTCTCCTCCACCAAAAATATCCATAGCCATTAGCGGATGGCAAAACATCCCATTCATTTAATACAACTTGCTGACTTGTTGATTCTTTGATCCATGAATTAGAAATTATTTGTTTGCCGTTTACTTTTCCTTCATTCAAATAAAGCAATCCAAACTTTAGCATATCAGTGGCTTTCATAGATAATTCGGTTCCTCCCATAGTTCTTCCCATTGGATCGTTTGACCATGAATTTATTTTTACACCTATGTGTTGAAAAAGTGCTGTATCAGCAAATTCTTTTAGATTTTCTTTGACGCATTTTGAAACGACAACTGCAATAATGTGTGATGCGGGAGTGCAATATTGAAATTTTATACCAGGCAATGTTTCAAAAGGCAAATCCAAGGTACTTCTTACAGGGTCAGAAGCACTATTAAAAACTCTACTACTTAGAGGACTGTTATCATCCCATAAATAGCCAGTTTGCATGGTTAACATATCATGTAAAGTTATCAATCTTTTAAGTGAATCATTTGTTTTTATCAGTTCTGGAAATCCTATTTCTTTATTTTTTGTGATATCGAATGCATATTCTGGAAACAAGGAATAAACAGGAGTGTTTAAATCAGGTATAAGATGATGATCATGAGCAATTCCCGTTAGGGCTGACACGACTGATTTAGTTACCGATTTTACTTTAAACATAGTACTATCGTTTGCGCCATTAAAGTATTGCTCGCAAATAATTTTGTTGTTTTGCCATATTAAAATAGAACCAAGGCTTGGAATACTATCATATGCTTGTGCTGCAATAGCTTCAAATTTATTGATATTTTGTGAAATAGCGTCTTTAATAAAAAGGGAAATTAAAAACGGTAAAATATAGTTTAGTTTCATTTATGCTATTTGCTTTTATGAATTCTATGAAAATACAGCAATTATAAAAGTTTGGGTATATAGTTTGCTTTATCTAACAGTAGGTGAAAGTTATTAATTTAACCCGCTATTTAAAGCTATTTGGCATTAAAACATGCTATTACTTCAGGTATTTTTTTATATTCAATATCTTTGGTTTCAATTAAAGCTAAACATTCGCTTTGCTCTGATATTAAATCCTTTAGCACCTTTTTATATCCTAAATGAGGAAAGTAAATAAATGAGCCATCTTGTTTTTCAACATAATAATCTTTTTCACCATCTACTTGAATTCCTCCTTCTTCATAAGTTCTAGCACCGCCAATTTTAGCAACGTATTCATATTCGTATAAGCACAGTTTACCTATTTGAATTTGATGCATAAAAACCAAATCGTTTCTATGTTTTGTTTCTCCTCGTTCACATTTTTTTGTATAGTAAAGTTCATTGTTCATGCTATACATTTTTATTTGCCAAACATTAAATTTTTTAACAAATCCTTTGTCGTCTTTTAAATCAACTATATGGTAATTATTATTGGTAGCAAGATCATAAGGAATTTTACCATTAATGGTATCGCCATTGTTAGTTACCACAAATCCTTGATAGAACATTTTTTGTGCTTCAACATTTTTTACTAACAAAAATTGAAAGGATATCGTAATTAAAAATAGACTTAAATACTTTTTATATTTCATTTTGTATTATATTTGAGTGCGAAATTAATTATTCATCTTAAAAAAATAAATTCCATGAAATTTAAATTACTCTTAGCTGCCTTATTATTTGGTTCAATTGTTTATGGTCAAAATGGAACTGCTGATGCAAAGGTTCAAGCCGCATTGTGCAAAGATTGGAAAATTGTAGCTTACGAAATGTTTGGAACTGTGAATCAATTAGAAGATAATGAAGTTAATGATCATATTTTATTGAATAAAGATTTTACTTGCACAATTGTTGAGCATGGTGTAACCACCACAGGAAAATGGTCTACCAATGGTAATATGGCCTATATTGCTGTTTTACCTAGCAATTCAAAAAACAGAAGAGTGTATAACGTTAGTGCTAATACTGGCAATGAAATTAAATTAAATTACCAGGATTCAGTGCTCGTGAAGAGAATTTACCATTTAAAAGCAAAATAGTTCTTATTTGAATATAACAAATGAAAGGGGGGCTCAAAGGCCCCTTTTTTTATGAGTTTTTCTTTACTACTAAAATATCATTTTATTCCGATATGATATTTGTAATAGACCAAATTAATTTGGTCTAACAAATGATCATCGGCATTTACCTCAGTTTGAAATGGTCTAAAGACCATATCACTTTCGTATTAGTTTTTTTCCATCGATAAGTGCTGTCCAAACGGCTGTTTTATTGTTATTCATACTCATCCAAATAGGTCTAACTATATCATTATGTGCCAATATGTTGATGTAATCTCCAAAGAAAAAAGATTTTGAAGGTAAAAATGGTTTTTCATTTATTTTAATGTTGGTAAATGATTCTCCACCATTGTCACTGTATGCTAAATAAACATCTGTTTGAACATCATTGTGATTTCTTCTGTCGTAAAATAAGCAGTACAATCTTCCATTACTTTGGTCAATGGTAAACCACGACATAAATTGTTGCGTTTGCCCCTTATCGTTATTCACTTTTATTGGTTTTGACCAGGAAATGCCATTGTCTTGTGATTTTACCATCCAAACATCAGTATTGTTTTTACCATTTCTTTGATCACTCCAGTTAATGTAAATTGTGCCTCTATTTGGACCGTTGCTCAAGTCGCAGGCAGTAATTGGTAGACCATTACATCTAAAAACACTATCAATATCATAATTCCAACCACCTGGTATTTCGCATACCACCTTTTCTTCAACAAACCATTGCTCACCTTGATTCTTAGATTGATTAAAAACTAAGCCTTTTGGTCCGGCCCAAGCCACATTTATTTCACCATTCAGCCCAACGCATGGAACAGCGCCTTCTACCGTATTATCATCATCTAAACAATCACCGGCAAATTTGCTCAATACAGCTGGTTCACTCCATGTTTTACCTTCATTCAATGATTTTGAGAATAAAATTAAACTCTTATCCTCTTTAAGTTTACTTTCATACTTATCAAACTGTGTCCAAGTAACATAAATATTTCCATTCTTTTGATCAACTACAGCCCATTCTTTATCCTGCGCTTTCTTATTATTTAATCCCATATAGGTATCAAGCTCCCAGTTTTGGCCTTTACTGTATGATTTTTGTGCAACAATGCGATCAATCCAAGTTCCGTTTTTATAATCCGAAAGATGGAAATAATAAAAATTTCCTTTGTAATCATTGATTATGCAGGGATCCCCGTACACTGTGTATTCTGAAGTTAATTTAGTATTTACCCAAGTTCTTCCAGTATCTTTAGAGGAATAAACATTATCTAAATTTGCACCCGCAACTAAATAATTGGGGTTTTGAAAATCAATGGCAATGGACACTTCATTTGGGTCGGCTATACTGTCGATTAATACATTTAAAAATTGTGCAGAGCTAGTGTTTATAGAAAAAACACATATAAAATATAAAAAAAATAGCTTTTTCATCAGTAAGGTTGTTCATGCAATAATAATTCTTTTTATTGAGAATATGATGGTGTTTATTAGGCCACTTTATTTTTAGTTGAATAACAGTTATCAACAAAAATGGAAGGTGAAATATTGATAAATAGCTTACTGTATGTAAGAATTATAAGTGTTAAAATTTAATTTTGCACTTAATGAAAAGAATCTTAGGTTTCATATTTGTATTCATTTTTGTTGTTTATTGCCAAGAAACTTTGGCATTTAAAATAGGTAGGCCATGGATAAAGCCTAGCATTGATAAGGGTTTTGCATCATTAGAGGAGTATGATTATTTTAAAGCAAAAAGAATATTTTACACCTGCCATACAAAATATAGAAAATTAGCTGATTTTGGGCTTGCTACCATTTATTATAGAAAAGATAATCCTTTTCATCAAATAGATTCGGCCTACGCATGCTTAAAAAGATGCGAATCCATCGTGGTTACTAGTGCCAAAGTTCAACAAAAATTGAATAGATGGCAGATCAGTACTGACTCTATTCTTAAATTAAGACAATTAATTGAATATCGGGCTTATGAATATGCAAGTCAAACCAATTCAATAGCAGGGTATGAGGCCTACATGCAAAAATACTGGCAGTCAAACATGATAGCGGCCGCTACAAAAAATAGAAATGCTTTAGCCTATTCGCAAGCTGCAAAAATTAATACTGCTGAAGCCTATCAAAACTTTATTGAAAAATACCCTGCTGCGTCAGAAATAAACACCGCCAAAAATAACTACGAATTATGTTTGTTTAAGGAATTCACTTTTTCACATAATGCCTACGTGTACTATGAGTTTATGCAAAAATATCCTAAAAGTCCCTATTTATTGGCTGCCGAAGACTCAATTTTTAGTATAAGTACACAAAAAAAAGACAATGAATCGTATTATGCGTTTATCAAAAATTATCCTACTAACAGGCATGTAAATAAGGCTTGGTCATTAATTTTTAACAACAGTAGTAATGATTATAGTGCTGAATTTTTTGAGTCATTTATAAAAAAATATCCCGAATATCCTTTTAAGGAAGCTATTAAAAGAGAATTAGTTTTGGCTCAAACTGAGTTTATTATAGTTAAAGAAAATGGAAAATATGGTGCTATAAATAAAAATGGAAATGTGATGATTCCATTTAACTTTGAGAGTATTGATGAGTTTTCGGAAGGATTTGCTGTGGCCTCACAAAATGGAAGATTTGGATATATTAATAAAGCGGGTAAAATAGTTATACCAATAACCTTTGATGATGCCGAATCGTTTCATGAAGGCATTGGTGTGGTAAAAAAAGAAAACAAATTTGGGGCATTAAACAAATCGGGCGAAATGGTAATTCCCTTGGACTATGATGATTTGGGTGATAGTCATGATAGTTTACTTTTGGCTGAAATAAATGGAAAGTATGGCTATATTAATCATAAAAATTCGATAGTAATTCCATTTGAATGGGAAAATGCTTATGACTTTAGTGAAGGATTTGCATCGGTTGAAAAAGGTGAGAAACAGAGTTTTATTGATAAACATGGTAAATTACTTCACCCACTGATTTATGACTGGGTTGAGCCATTCAATAAAGGGATTGCAAGAGTGCAAATTAACGAAATGTATGGGTTAATAAATAACAGGGGAGACAGTTTGTTACCATGTGTTTATGATATAATATCAAAATTTAGCGAAGGTTTAGCATTAATAGCAAAGGAAGATAAGTGTGGATATATTGACGAACTTGGGAAAATGAGTATTCCGCTTCAGTTTGACTATAAAGATGAAAATGATGTTTTTGGTATTTTTAGAAATGGATATGCGAAAGTTTTTTTAAAAAATAAGAAAGGATTAATTGACAAGTCGGGTAAAGCTGTGGTAGCTATTGAATATTCCGATATTGGTTATCCGTCAGAAGGCCTAATTCCTGTAAAAAAGAAATCGAAGTGGGGCTTTATAGATCTTTCGGGTAAACCTGCAATTAAGTTTCAATTTGAAAAGGCCGAAACTTTTGCTCAAAGCTTAGCTTTGGTAAAGATAAAGGGCAAGTATGGATATATTGATAGCAAAGGAAAAGTAGCAATTGAAGCAGATTATGATGAAGCACAAACCTTCAGAAAAGAAGGAGCAATAGTGAAAAAGGACGGAAAATATGGTATTTTAAACATATCAGGCAAACTTATTTTTGATTTAGAATTTGATAAAATTTCATTTCAAGATGATGGTATGATTTTGTTTGAAAAGGAGGGCAAAAAGTGGCTTTATTTAACTTCACAGAGCAAATTTATCTATAAAGAGAGGTAAAAAGCCTAAAAATTTTGTTTTTAGGTATATTTTTTTTACTTTCGCGCTCCGCTTTAAAAAGTGGGGCAATTTATTAACTAACTAAATTATTATTAACATGTTGAACAACTATGAAACCGTTTTCATTATGACTCCCGTTTTGTCTGATGATCAGGCAAAGGAAACGGTAAGCAAGTACAAGCAATTACTTGCAGCTAATGGCGCCAAATTGGTGCATGAAGAGAGTTGGGGCCTAAAAAAATTGGCATATCCAATTCAAAAAAAATCATCAGGTTTTTATCACCTGATTCAATTTCAAGCTCCCGGTAATTTTATAGCCGATCTTGAAATTAACTTTAAGCGTGATGAGCGCATCATTCGCTTTCTAACTGTAGCTTTGGACAAGCATGCCTTAGCTTGGGCTGAAAAAAGAAGAGCTAAAAAAACAGAATCTAAAGAAGTAACCGCTTAATTTTAAAAAGAAATGTCAAAAGCACCAGAAATAAGATACCTAAACCCAGTGAGTGTTGAGGTTAGCAAGAAAAAATATTGCCGTTTTAAAAAATCAGGCATTAAATATATTGATTATAAGGATGCAGATTTCTTATTGAAATTTGTGAATGAGCAAGGTAAAATTTTACCACGCAGATTAACCGGAACATCAATTAAATATCAACGCAAAGTTGGTACAGCAATTAAAAGAGCGCGTCATTTAGGTTTAATGCCTTATGTAGCCGATTTATTAAAATAATCTAAGGAGGGAAAAACTATGAAAGTTATACTAAAACAAGAGGTTAAAAACCTTGGAGAAAAAGATGAATTGGTAACTGTAAAAAATGGTTATGCATCAAACTTCCTTATTCCAAAAGGAATGGCTGTTTTGGCTACAGAGAGTAACCAAAAGCAATTAGCAGAAACCATGAAGCAAAGAGCTTTTAAAATTGAAAAGCAAAGAAAAGAAGCTCAAAAAGTGATTGATTTCTTAAAGGATGTGACCATTAAAGTTGGTGCAAAAGCTGGCGAAAACGGTAAAATATTTGGATCAGTTACCTCTATCCAAATTGCTGATGCTATTCGTAAATTGGGTCATGAAGTTGACCGTAAGGCTATCATCATCAATGAAGATCATATTAAAACTTTAGGTACTTATACTGCTAAATTAAAGTTAATGAAAGATATGATTGCCGAAATTAAATTTGAGGTAATTGAAGAGTAATTAATATACCAAGTATATTAAAAAGCCCTGAAGAAATTTTTCTTTTGGGCTTTTTTTTTGATTGCGGAGTAAACATCTACAGTAATACCTAGGTGAAATAAGCAATAACCAAATTTGCTTCACTAAATTTGTGCTAAATTTCTTTTCTATCGGTATTTACCATTGTAAAAATTATAAACTATTGGTATAATTTATAATTCACATTGGTATTAAATAGTCGTCCCTCAAAAAGTCCAATTCCTATAGGCCTATTGGATTTACTAA
>DAORKI010000144.1:0-7681 GCA_035439485.1 Bacteroidia bacterium | reverse complement strand
TTATTTTTAGTCTAACTAAAAAATAAATATGCATTGGTAAGTGCCGATGCAACTTGAAATTAGTACAATTAGGCTATGCTGCATTGAACTAAATTGAAAGTGTTATCGGATTAAATTTTAAATTTAGTACTAACCCATGAAGCCATTATTTATTTTAACTGCATTTTTATATACTATTAATGCATCAGCACAACAAGCTTTAACCATTCCTGACACGCTAAGCGGTTCAACAATTAATTTAAATATGCATGCCGATAGTGTGCAGTTTTTCCCTGGTAATATTTCATACACATATGCCTTTAACACAAATAAATTCCTTGGGCCGACTTTAATATTTAATAAAGGCGAATCCATATCCATTAATGTTACAAATCAAATTAGTGATACCACCAGTGTACATTGGCATGGAATTCATTTACCAGCAATATTTGATGGAGGGCCTCACACACCCATTGCGCCAAATGAAACTTGGCATCCTAGTTTCACTATAATGGATCAAGCTGCTACTTATTGGTACCATCCGCATATGCATATGAAAACCGCTGAACATGTTATAAAAGGTGCAGCTGGGTTAATCATAGTAAGAGATAATATTGAGGTAGCTTTAAACTTGCCAAGAAAATATGGAATTGATGACTTTCCAGTTATAGTTCAATGTCAACAATGGGATGATAATAACCAAGTTTTGCCCTTAGGCATGCAAGATAGTATAGTTATGGTGAATGGATTAAGGGCCAATAATGGTAATTCGGTTTATTTAGATGCACCAGCCCAAATTGTGCGATTAAGATTGATAAATGCATCAGGAGAAAGAACATTTAATTTTGGCTTTAGTGGAAATAAAACTTTTCACCAAATAGCATCTGATGGTGGGCTACTCAACAATTCATACAGCACTACTCGGATAAGACTTTCACCTGGTGAAAGAGCGGAAATTTTACTTGATTTAAATAACATGCAAGGGCAATCAATATATTTAATGTGTTATGGTGCCGAATTGCCAATTGGCGTACAAGGAGGGCCAACTATGCCAATGCCTCCTTGGGCTCCACCTATGGATAGCCCTTTAAATGGTATAAATTATAACATTATGCAAATCAATGTTGTTGCCCCAACATCAAACCCAATAACTACAATTCCAAATATTTTGACCAATAATACTGTATTGCCAGTAAGTTCTGCAAACACTTTTCGTGAAATAAGATTTACAGCTGACAGTGCCATGGTAATGGATGGCCCATTTTATTTTAATGACAGCACATTTAATATGATGCGCATTGATTATACTATTCCACTTAATAGTGTTGAAGTTTGGAAGTTAGTTAATGAAACCATGGTGGCACATCCATTCCATATTCATGACACACAATTTAATATTTTAGATAGGAATGGCTTGCCTCCAATGCCTAATGAAGCAGGACGAAAAGATGTTGTTTTTGTTTTACCTGGTGACACCGTTAGATTTATAACAAAGTTTGAAGATTTTGCTGACACAGTGATTCCTTACATGTACCATTGTCATATTTTGATGCATGAAGATGATGGCATGATGGGGCAATTTATAGTACATCCAAATGCGGTTGGGTTGGATAAAAATTTTACTTCAGATGATATAGCGTTTTTCCCAAACCCATTCCATGAATCAGCAACCATTAAATTTGCGAAACAACCCAATGATGCCACATTAATACTTGAAAATGTGTTTGGCCAACGAATAATTGAAATAAAGAATATCAATACCCAAACTTATAACCTCAAAAACAACCAATTCAGCTCTGGAATTTATATGTTGAGAATTGCCGAAAACAACCAAACTGTGATAACAAAAAAAATTATAGTAAGTGATTAGAATTTCATTTACAAAACTAAGGCACCAATGATTAACATTTATATTTGTTATGTTTTTGGCATGGTGTTTTCTCAGTATAAATACAACGATTTATTTACTGATTATATCCAATTAAACCCAAATTAATGAATAGGAGATTTAAAAAATCGAACTACTTGATTTATACCGATGTGTAATAAGTAATGGCCCAAATTTGTTTCACTGCATTTGTCCCAAACTTATTTACGATCGGCATTTACCAATGTGAGATTTTAAATTATTGGAATAATTTATAAATCACATTGGCATCAGTTGGGTTAATCCCGATTTAGAAAATGTTAACAGATTTGTAAAAATCTGATTTACAATTTCTTTATCGTTTACGCATTTCTAATGCGTAATATGGGTTCAACGATCATTGCTTTTACAGGGTTTTCATGAATGTAATTTATCATTTGTTCAATATCAATATATTCACCAATTTCAATGACATGATTATCATCTTTAATGAATCTACCAACACAATGCTAGATTTCTTTCTGGTAAATTAAACTATCTAATCAATGATAGTAAATGTAAGAAAATAAATACCATTCTGGTTTTGAATTTTGTAACTATCTCTAGCTGCCGCAAGCCTCTTGGCTTGTGCTGCAACACTTTGTTCTTCAAATTTTATCAATGATTTAAACCTTAATATTGAATTTATAATTTGTACACATCAATCAAAATAGTAAATCTCATTTGGTTTTCAAACTTAATTTGATGCCCTTAATGCTTAACCACCAGCGATGCCGCTGGCGGGAGCTTAGATGTGTTTTTGTTTGTTGGCATTTTATGATGAACAAATATAAAAACCTATGCAACAGTTTTAAATTAAATATTTTAACCAACCATAACGCTTAACCACAAGCTAAAGGACAGCGAGGGATTAAATCGCAAGATGGGGCTTACCTATGGAGCGGGCTAATTCGCCTCTGTCAGTGTTAACAAATTAACGCTTTTCAACAAAAGAAAAAGTACCAAAAAGAAAAAAGTACTTCATTATTAAGTTTTTTTAATGAAAAAATGAAAGTGCAAACCTAAAGGGCAGAGGGGGGGTATTATTTATTTGTAAAAATTTACCCCAATACCTATACTAAAACTATGAACATATGGTCTCAAATAATATGAAAAAGTTGGATTACCACTATATCTGTCCTGAATAATTAGACCTTTTTTAAATTGTGAAAAATAATCATAGCCTAAGGAAATGTATAGTCTTTTAGAAATATTAATTTGTGTAATAAATCCGATATTGAATTGTACAAATCCTACTCCATGTCCCCCGTGCAAGACTATTGTTTCACCATTTATTTTTTTAGTGGGTTTAATACCCCATAAACCCTTTGTTTCATTTTTAAGTCGATAAAATGCATCATAATAATTTTTTTGCGAATTCGGATTTATTTCAATTCCAGATAATAATCCCAATTTCATATTCTTATATATTGGGATATTAATTCTGGTGGCCGCAGTTATTGAAGTTCTAAGTTCTGGAATCGATTTTATTAATGCATATTTCTGTCCGTAATAATTTTCAGCAATAATTGGTGAAGATAAGTACCCTGTTCTACCATAGTTTAAACCAAATTGGATTGCAAAAAAGCGTGAAATATTTCCGATAAATAATACGGAAGTTCTTTTTGTATAACAAGGTATTATTGCAGTATCAATATAATTTAAAATATCTTTTTCAGGAATATTTGAGTTGTTAAGGTGTAGCCATGTATTTCGATTATTATAACAATAGCTGTAATTTAAATGCAGTTGCCATTTACATTCTTTATTTTTAATCGAATTCAATGAATCTTGCGCTTTTATGCTCACACAAAAACTAAGAGTAAATAACAGTAGATTTAAATATTTCATAGTTTAACGATTTTCATTTTTCTAATTACCCCAGTACTCGAAGTTACCTCAAGTATATATAAACCTGCTGTTAAATTTGACAAGAACAAATATTTAAAGTTAGAATTAATATCAGGCTCGAAGAATATTAAATTGCCAGTAAGGTCTAAAATGCATACACTCTGGATCAATTGTATAGAACTCTTAATTAATACATCATTTTTTGTAGGATTCGGTGTCAATTCCAATTCAAATTGCATTGACTCCAAAGCACTATTATTAATTGCATTATTTCCTGTATTTAATTCTGTCTGATTTGAATCAATATTGCTATCTGTCCTTAAATCATTTCCATTTACAGATGCATGAAAAAACTTAAAACTATAATCCAAAAATTCAACTCCATCATGTGCTACTAAGCTTATCAGAGGGACTTTCAATTTTAAAGTATTTATAATATTTGCATGAATATCATCGTTATCATTGGAGGAACCAATCATACCACCCAATAAATAGGTGCTATAAATATCAATTAAATAATTCCCGATTTTAAACCCATTTAATTTGTAATCATAGGTACGGTCTTCTAATAATATATCTGGAGGATTTATTTTAGGAATAAAATTGTAATTTATTGTATTATTGACAGGATTCTCATAAGGAACAGGAGTTAATCGTCTAGGCCAAAATCCATTTCGATGATGTAGCCAACCAAACCCTCTGTCGGATGCTTCACCTGTGGAGGACTTTTCGTTCTGCATAATGTAAATTTCAATATTCATAGAATTTGGGGTTTGACCATCTGTATTGTCGATGTTTCCATTCGGATCTATTAATTGCCATTCTTTAAAAACTGCAGGAACATATTTGTTATTTTCAAAATCGATTCCGTTAAAAAAGGCTGCGATTGCGCTAAAATTTTTAAATTTCTTTTCAATTTGACTTCCTGGTGTATAAGCCTCCCACCCCTGCCAAGGCAGTCCAATGCCAGCCATGCCGCTACACGCAGTTGCCCATATCATATTGTGCATTTGAATGTCTGTAAATGCGTCAATATTGTATCCATCATTCATACCACATTCAGAAAAGAAAACAGGCTTATCACAAAACCTAGCAATATTAGGATTACAATCAGTTATAATATTACTAATGTCATAGGCTAATTCATTCACAGAAGTGAATCTTGCGCGGTTCAATCCTTCACTTCCAACACCATTTGTTGGTTTGTCATCTTGATAAGGATTCCACGAAACAATATCGCAAACATTTGAATAAATAAATTTATCATTACAAACAATAGGAAATTCATTGGGGTCCTGAGTAACAGGCTGTGTTGGGTTTGCCACATAGGATGAAGAAATTAAATGGCTGGGATAAATAGATTTAACATGTCCTGCCATTGAGCTTTGCCAAACCTCACCTTTTTGCGCGTAACTTGGGATGTATCTATATGTATTTACCCATGTTAAATTTGGTGGGGTTCCAATTGGGTATTTTCCAAAATCATCTATTTCACTATTTAATTGATAAATTGCAATTGATGCTGAATAGCCCCATCTTGCCTGAATATAACGTAATCTGTTTTTAAAAAATCGTTTACAGTCGCTATCAGTAAAAAACTCTGTAACATTATTTTTATTTAATTCATTTTTATATGGATTGCTACCCCAGCAAGCACTATAATTATCATTATAATTGGCATCATCGAAACCAAAGGTTTGTAGACACCATGTTGCAAAAATTCCATTATTCTCGAACGTAAGAATATCTAAATCTGTTTCTGCCATTGTTTGCTGATTTGCTTGATAATTACCAAGTACAAACTGAGGATCCCAAGTCTTTTTATTCGTAATTTCAACACAATTGGCTGAATTTCTATCGCCAAAAGAAAGAATTCTAGTATAATTTCCACCATTGGCTGCCAGTTGAGTAAACTCATACCGTCTATTTGCCATACCTTCAGGATTTTTAGGTGGTTCAACACATGGATTACTGGCACATATTGGTTGCGGCACATTCATCCCAATCGGAAAAAAACTTGTATTATCGTAACTATGACGCAAATGTCTTTTGTGTTTTCCAACTTTGATATAGCCCTTTGCTATTGCCTTACCACTTGTATTTGCAACAGCTTGAAAACCTATACTTATTGTCCCACCTCCATTTTGATTAGGCCCAGTTGTGGTACCCGATAAATCTATCGTTGAATAACTTCCATTATCCCGATAAGTTACTTTAAAGGTTACATCATAGTTTCCTTTATAGGGAGGGGCCATGCGTACACGAAAAGGGTATGGGGTTGCTGTGTTCACTGTCCAGCCCGTTAAATCAGGTGTTGGAGTGGCTTCCTGATAATAAAAACCATAAACTGTTACCGAAGAAGGTAAGCTTTCATTATAGTCCTGCTGATTTATTAAATACCTTGCATCAGCCAAGGTGCCAGTAACTGTAGCTTCCACACTTATATCCTGTGGGTCATAAGGATTTAAGCCCGGGTGATTGGGATCGGCTGCAGAAGTATTGCTGTTTAAAAATAAATTAATTTTTTCCTGTATTTCCTCTGGTAATTCAATACCAAATTCAATTTTTTCATAAAGTGGTACTTGTACTCCATTGCTCATAGTACTGTTTGAATAATTATAGTTTGATGCTAATTTCAAACATTTATTGTTTGCATGCACTTTAAAATTGGGGTCAGCACTTCCAATATGGGTGTTTTTAAAGTGTATGGCATTTGCCTTAATTGTTACATCACTATTTCCTTCAATACTGAAATCACCAATTCCTAGCATTCCTCCTTGCGTAGATCCAAAATGAACATTCCCAGGATACAGGATGGTCATATTTTCATTGTTAATATTCCAAATTGGAATATATTTATCACCAATTGGATACATGATGTTACCTTGTGAAAACACATTGTTTGTAGCACACGATATTATGTATATAATTAAAACCAACCTTTTCATAACCCTTATTTTTTAGTTAGTTTTTCAATAGACTTTTTCAATTTCAAGTTTTCGGCTTGTAATTGCTTTATTTGCTCATTTAGTTGAGTTAAATAAATTGTGTTTTCTTCTACTATTTTAGTGAGCTTAATAAGCATTTCGCTCATACTGAGCCCACCTTGGTTTTCAATTTCTTTAGCACTTGGTAAATCGGGAAGGTGATGGTGTTTTGTATAAAAGGCTTTAACCTCTTCAAGGGTTTTTAATTGGTAATTAGGTGCAAAAACGTAATCGGGAAAGGCTCCATTGCTTGCAGGTGCCTTCACCCACAAATCTTTAATATAACCTGTGCCATCATTTAATATTTTAAACAACTCTTGTTTGGTTGCCGTTTGATTATATGAATTGGCATTTTTTGTAATTACAAAATTCGCAGTAGTGTTATTCGCATCTTCATCACTATTGATAAAAAACATTAAACTTCCTGTACTCATTATTCTGCTTGCGCCCCCAGCAGCCTCAATTTGAAATTTATTTGGCGACTGAGTATTTTCAATAATTAATGAATTTGCTGTGCCATTTTTAATGTGTAATGCTGCTGTTGGATTATCAAAGCCTATTCCTAGATTATGATTTACAATTAAATTACCTCCATCGCTTTTTCCCACCACTACATCTCTCCCACAATTGGTATTTAATAACAACTTATTTAAGGCACTTGTTGGTCCATTATTAATAACACTGCCATCTTGCACTACTTCAATTGCTCCATCGCAACCAAACAATCCAACAAATAAAGTTGGGTCATATGATTTGCATGCCATGGCTCCTAATAATGGTGTTTTCACTTTAAACACAGCAGCGCCATCAAAAACATTGAATTTGTCAATTTGCAGAGGGTCTAAGCAATTTGCTGGTATTAATGGAGCACCAACATTACCAGCGTTTGCGGGTGTACTAGCCCCCCAAATTATTCTTTCGGGGCCTTGACTGCTTGCCGCTTCATATTGTATATTGA
>DAORKI010000143.1:0-7681 GCA_035439485.1 Bacteroidia bacterium | reverse complement strand
GTTGAGATTAATTGTTGGAACAGTTGGTGTTGGCCATACATTTACTTGAATATGATTAGAAGTTGTGCTTCCGCAACTATTAATCACATTTACATAAAAATCACCTGTTGTGGTAACATTGATTTCAGTACTATCCAAACCTGTATTCCAAATTCCATTGGTATTTCCAGTTAAAACAACACTACCACCATTGCAAAAATTTGTAGCTCCGTTGGATTGAATTACTGGAGCAAAAGGTAAACTTTCTACAGTTACAGGTATTGTATTTGAAAAAGAATTACCACACGAATTGGTATAAGTCACAAAATAATTCCCACTGCTTGTAACATTAATTGAAGAGGCCGATGTTCCTGTGTTCCATATACCACCTGAGTTACCAAACAAAACAACAAAATCACCACTACAAAAAGTGGTTACACCACCTGCGGAAATAGAATCGGCAACAGGTAAAGGATTTACAGTAACATTAATTTGATTGGAATTCACGGATCCACAAGCATTACTGTTAGTGACATAATACACACCGCCATTATTTACAGTAATACTCGCACTTGTTGCACCAGTATTCCAAGTACCACCAACATTTCCATTTAATGTGACGCTAGACCCTGCACAAAATGTTGTATTACCACTAGCATTTATGGTAGAAGCCACAGGTGCAGCAATAACAGAAACTGTGATTGTATCAGATTGCACTGTACCACAAGCATTACTATTGGTAACAAAATAATTGCCGCTGCTGTTAACAGTTATGGAACTGTTGCTTGAACCCGTATTCCAAATGCCTCCAACATTTCCTGTGAGTGTAATAGAATTGCCAACACAAATAGTTGTGTTTCCATTGGCAATAATGGTTGAGGCCATTGGTGCTTGATTCACAGTAACTGTGATTTGATTAGAAAATACATTGCCACAAGAATTGCTATTGGTTACATAAAATACACCTGTGTTAGAAACAGTGATGCTTGAGCCAGTGGCACCTGTATTCCATGTACCTCCAACATTGCCACTTAGGATTACACTGCCACCATTACAAAAGGTAGTATTTCCATTTGCTACAATACTTGATGCCGCAGGCAAAGGATTTACAGTTACCAAAATATGATTTGACTCTACACTTCCACAAGAGTTGCTATTAGTTACAAAGTAATCACCACTACTTGTAACAGTTATGCTAGCAGCGTTTGATCCTGTATTCCAAACACCACCTGAATTTCCAGAGAGCGTTACAGAGCTACCTGCACAAAATGTAGTGCTGCCATTTGCATTAATGGTTGATGCAATGGGTAATTGACTTACATTAACTGTTATTTGATTTGAAAATACTGTACCACAAGCATTGGTATTAGTTACATAATATACCCCCGCATTGGTAACTGTGATGCTCGCTGTTGTAGCTCCTGTATTCCATGTTCCGCCAACATTGCCACTTAACGTTACACTGCCACCAGTACAAATAGTAGTATTTCCATTAGCTACAATGTTTGATGCTGTTGGTAATGGATTTACGGTAACATTTATTTGATTGGAAATAACAGTACCACATGAATTGGTATTTGTAACATAATAGGTGCCGCTATTATTTACTGTAATAGATGCTGTAGTTGCGCCTGTATTCCAGGTTCCACCAGCGTTTCCAGAAAGCGTAACCGAACCACCTGCACAAAAAGTAGTATTGCTATTGGCTGAAATACTTGAAGCCACAGGAGCTTGTAATACGGTTACATTAATTTGATTGGAATTTACTGTACCGCATGAATTGGAGTTTGTTACATAATATGAGCCACTATTATTTACTGTAATTGATGAGGTAGTTGCACCTGTATTCCAGGTTCCCCCAGAGTTTCCTGTAAGCGTTACTGACCCGCCAGCACAAAAGGTTGTATTGCCATTGGCACTAATAGTGGAGGGAGTAGGCAAAGGAATTACCGTAATAGGTAAAGAAGATAAGCTACCATTAGTGCAACCATTGGCTGGCGTAACTGTAATGTTTCCACTATTTCCACCAATATATACACTTATACTAGTGGTATTTTGACCAGAGTTAATAAAATAACCACTTGGTACAGTCCAATTATACGTTGTAGCTCCAGCAACAGGAGCAATTGAATAATTAATTACTGTGCCCGCACACACTGCATTATTTCCTGAAATATTTCCAGTAGTTGGTAATGTAGCACATGTACCTAGTTTGCAAATATAAGCATCGGCACCTCCAACAGGTGATATAAACTGAAATCCAGCCGCAGGGTCAAAGTCAGTAGAGGCACTAAAATCTCCTGTAACATAGGCAGAACCATTATCATTTGCAGCAATAGAATAGTTGTAGGTTTGATCAAATCCCTGAAAAGGAATAGCCCAAGCGAAGCTGCCTGAAGGATTTAGTTTTAAAGTATATGCATCAACTAAGGCCAATGCAGTCAACATATAAGAGAAAGAAAGATAAGGATCAAAATCAACTGTGCCTTGAAATGCACCAGCCACATAAATATTATTATTGATATCGCTATCAATGCCAAAGGCATATTCCCTCAGTGTTCCGCCAATTCTATCTGTCCAAAGGAAAGCACCAGTAGCATCAAGCTTGTTGATAAAGGCATCCCAATCGCCATTGGAAACAATGTTAAACGGAGCCGCACTCGGGTTAAAATCTGCTGTGCCTTCAAAATTGCCACAGGTTATTACATTACCCGATTGATCAGTGCAAATACTTCGACTTTCAATTAGACCATTACACTCCATTCTATTTGCCCAAATTAGTGAGCCTGCGCTGTTAAATTTAACCACAAACATTGCATTAAAGCTGGTTGACAGATTGTATACAGCTGCGCTAGGGTCAAAGTCTACTGTGCCTGCAAAATTTCCAGTGTAATAATAGTTTCCCGCATTGTCAATATGTATGTCATTTATAGTTGCATTTAATCCATATGCCCATACGAAATTTCCAGAAGCATCTAATTTTAATACATAATGCCCACCATTAGTCCATGTTAAATTAAAAGTGCCAGGACCTGGATCAAAATCAACAGTAAAAGTAAATTGCCCAACAGCATATACATTTCCTTGTGGGTCAGCTGCAATAGCATTATTATAGTCTGCATTGCCGCCACCTACGCTTTTTGCCCATAAAAAATTACCACTTGCATCTAATTTTAAAATAAAAATATCCTCCCCGCCAACGGCCGTTAAATTATAGATGCCTGCACCAGGATTAAAATCGGTAGTTCCTGCATAATGCCCTCCAACTAAAATATTCCCCGAATTGTCCAAGGCAATACTTTCGCAATACTCTTCATTAACGCCACTAATTTGTCGGGCCCAAATAAAATTTCCATTGGCATCAAATTTCATGACATAGCCATCCCAAGAGCCTGCAGCGGTTAAATTAAAAACACCTGTTCCTGGATCAAAATCAACAGTATTGGAAAATTTACCCACTGTATACACATTACCTGATGCATCATTGGTTAAAGCTCTTCCTTGGTCCAAACCAGCACCACCAATTCCTTTGGCCCACTCTAAATTTTGAGCATGCAATAAAATAGATATAAAATAAGTAACTGTAAAAAGAATATTTTTTTTCATTTCAAAAGCTTAAATAGTAATATTTATTATTTCCAATAAAATTATGGAAATGCACAAATTTAAGCTTAAATTAATGATAAAAATTACCCAAAACTCATTTTTTAGCACATAATTTGAAAGGTGCTAAATTGTGCTTATATGATTAGGAAACTCTACTAATTTGTAATAAATTTTTCAGAAATTACTGCATCATTTGTAATAACTTTGATATAGTGTAATCCCTTAGGAAAATGAGTAGTATTGATCACTAATTTCTTTGAATTATTTTGTTCTTTATAAACAAGTTGACCATGAGTATTATAAATTTCAATGGTATACACACCATCAACATTCAATTGATCCAAATAAAGCGCATCAACAACAGGGTTTGGATATAATAGAAAAGATGCTTGAGTATTACTCCAATGAGAATAAGTGGATGTTACAACACCACCAATCCCACCAAAATTAGCAATACTTCCATCATTGCCACACATGTATATACTACTGGTGTCTGTCATATAAACAGCATTAATATCGGGTCCAAAGGGTGCATGTGTGTTTTGCCAAGTATTTCCACCATCTTGAGTAATATACATTTTACAATCGTAATTTGTATTATCTCCGCTTATAACACCTATATTTTGATTATAAAAATGCAACACTGGAACTCCTACACAAAAACTAGCCAATTGTACCCATGTATTGCCTCCATCTGTAGTTTTTAAAAAGTTCCATTGACTTGTTGTAGCAACACCAGTATCAGCATCAAAAAACTGAAAGTTTTGAATTGTTCCCAATTGCAACATATTTTGTGTGAGTGCAATCCATGTGGCACCCCCATCAATAGTCTTAAACAAACTTCCAAAACTCGCGCCAGTAGCATATCCTACATTAGCATCAATGAAACTAACCTGATTAACATAGCTTGTATAATTGGGTAAGGTCTGTTGATTCCAAGTGGCTCCTCCATCAATTGTTTTGTACATAGCAGCTGACTCTCCAGCAACCCATCCTACATTTTGGTTTATAAAATGTACCGAATATAAGTCTGTATTTGATGGAATGCCTGAAATATTAGTCCATGAAGTTCCACCGTTAGTGGTTTTTCTAATGACTCCTGTTGTACCAACCACATAGCCCACATTAGTATTTACAAAGCTGAGGTCATATAATTCTGCAGCTGAATTGGCATTTAAAAATGTCCAGTTTTGTCCGCCATTGGCTGTTTTTAATACTTTACCACCCTCGCCAATACAATAACCATTTTGCGCGTCAGTAAATTTAATTTTATTGTAATGATAATAATTGTATCCACCAGCAATACTTTGCAAAGTTGCACCACCATCTGTACTGCGTTGTATACATCCGTAATAACCAACAAAAACTCCACTTTGAGTTCCATAAAATGAAACAGCTATATGCTGGTTACCAAAATTATTGCTTCCTACCCAAGTTTGACCACCATTACTAGTACGAACTATGTCAGCTTGGTTGGTAGCACCAATTCCATTTAATGAATCCTTCATATGAATAGAAGTTACACCGAAGGTGCCATTCGTAAAACTGCAGTTAATCCAATTTTGCGCTCCATCAATAGTTTTTTTAATAACACCATTTGCGAATGAAATCCATCCTTCGTTACTACTTCTCCAAAACATAGCCAATGCATTTTGTGTGGTGGCAGCACCCATATTATTCCAAGTAGTTCCTCCATCTATTGTCTTGTAAAACATTCCATTTTCACCAGCAACATATCCAATATTTCCATTAACCATTTTAACAACTGTAAAAGCTAGTGTGCTTGTTATTCCTTGATTAACCCAAGAAACTCCACCATCCATTGTTTTATATATTCTGCCATTTAATCCTACGGCCCATCCTGTATCAGCTGAAACAAAATCAACATCATAAAAATCAAAATTATTGCCCATATTTATAGTATCCCAAGTTAAACCGCCATCTATAGTTTTAACCATAGTGTAAGGAGAATAACTGTTAGCACTACCTACTGCATAACCCACATTAGGATTTGGAAAATCGACACCTAATAAATCCACAAAAGTTTTAGTCCAATGGTAAGTCCAAGTTACTCCCCCATCATTTGATTTTATAAATGCCCCCGTTGCACCAACAGCCACAACAGTATTCACATCAAGCATTTGTACATCATTATACCTGTGAGGTGTTGGCACTGTAGCTTGAAAATTTATTGGATTGTTTTGAGCAATAACATTAGAATTTAAATATTGACATAGCATCAATAAAAAAAGGAATTTATGAGTCATATTCATGGTGTGAAATATTTACTTAATGATCAGTATTCTTTTTGAAATTTCTGAAGTTTCAATATGTATTTTCAGAAAATAAATTCCGCTTTCTTGTGCACTAAAATCAATTGAACTATTCGATTGAAAATTTGTGTCTTTATATACAACATCGCCACTAATATTATAAATTAATAATTGTGCATTTTTAAAATTACCTAATACTTTAAACATACCATTACTTGGATTGGGTATAATTTCGGGATGCTTTAAATTTTGATGCTCAATACCCCCAACTGTATAAATACCATAACAAGCACTTGTATCAACACAGCCATTGTTATTTATAATTACGGCATAATCACCATTGATACCTGGGGTAAAATCATAGGAATTGGCTCCATTAACCAAGCTATTTAAGGAACAATTCCACCATTGATATTGTGCATTAGATTGGTTTGATGAAAGTGTTATACCACTTACACTTATAGTTGTATCGATTGCTGGATTTATAACAAGTTCAATAATAATGGTACTATCACAACCAGCTACTGTTTGTAATAATTGAGTATAGGTTCCTGAAGACGAATATGTTTGATTATTCAATATGTAATCTTCATTACAAGTTGAAACATTTATAGCGCTTGTATCGGCATTACTAATAATTAGGTTCAAAGTAATTATTGAATCACAACCTAATGTGTTCTGAAGTATTTGGGTGTATGTTCCACTTTGTGTGTAAGTTTGATTATTGAAAGTGTAAGTATTGCAGGCTAAGTCTGAAAAGTTATAATTTGAGCTATTTGAGATAGTGAGATTTATATATAATGTTGAATCACAACCTGCAGCATTTACCAGTGTTTGTGTATAGTTTCCTGAAGTAAAATATGTATTATTATTAATGGTTATACTATCACAACTGTTTTCATTAATAGTAGATGAAGTTGGTGTGCCAACAAAAATGGATACTTCATCAAAAGAACTTGTACATGAACCATTAATTATTGTCCAACGCAAAATGTTTTCGCCTAAACTTAAATTATTTATTCCTGTTGTAGGATCATTAACATTCACTATATTTCCATTTCCGCTTATCACACTCCACATACCTGCTCCAACTGTTGGAATATTTGCGTTTATTGAAGCTGCATTGTTGCAAATATTTTGATTACTTCCCGCATTAGCAATTGAAGGATTTTGGTAAATAGTTAAATTGGTAACTATAATACTATCACAGCCACTTGTTGTGCTTAAAGTATCGTAATATAAACCTGAACTAAATTGCAATGAACCACCAACATAATAACTTTGACATGCATTAATACTTTGCGAAATTGTAACATTAGCACATGAATAACAGCTTTGTGTACTCGAAATAGGATTACTGATATAGTTGGTATTGTAGTCAGTGAAGGTAAAATTCATACCACTGTGATATATACCTTGAGTGTATGGATTTGGAGTAAAATTAATACTCTGCAAATTTACACTATTAGCTACACAACCAGTATTTCCCGAATGGTCTGATTGTACCAGAAGACCACCAAAAGTGTAACAGTTACCTGCAAAAATTAAATTGGTGGAAGTACAAAGTACATCAATGAAATAATTTGAAGTACTAACAGTTTCACCAAAAATCTTTGATTGCAAAACAGTGCCTGATGTATCAATGGTGGTTTCTAAGGCCATTACGTTGTTGGCAGTGGTATAGCTCCCCGAAAGTGCTAGCGTGTTGTTGTAAGGATTGTATTCCATATCACTGTAACTTTCAGTTAATGAAGATCCGATTTCTTTTGCCCAAATAAAATCACCATTAGTATTAAACTTTTCAATCACGTGATTATTTCCAT
>DAORKI010000142.1:0-7705 GCA_035439485.1 Bacteroidia bacterium | reverse complement strand
AACCCCATTTAAACCTAAAGGAAAAATAGTAGCAAACAGAGTAGCAATTGAAAATAATATCCTGGTTAAACCAATTTCATCAGCACTCAGCATTATGGGCTGAAGAATCAGTACATTCACAAAACCTATAATTATTCCAATATAGGAAATTATGGTATTTTGAATTCCCTGTTTCTGAATAATCCCCATTAATTATTTTTTAATAAAGTTGGCTATTAGCGCCTGTTTTTCATTAGGAACAATTAAATAATCAATGCAATCATCGTAACTTTCCATTAATGAGTTAAATTTAATGAGGCCTTCAGGATAGGCTTTGTAAAATGAATAGGACAAAGGTTCAAAAATTGCATTAATTTTTGATTCAATTTTGTTTGGGATTACTTCACAAAAAATAATAGGTCTAAAATCTTTTAACACATTAATTCCTCCTTCAAAAACCAAATGTTCGCTAGCCTCGGTATCAATTTTAATAATATCAATACAATTGATCTTGTTGTTTTTTACATAGTTATCAAGGGTTTCAGTTTGTACTTCAAATTGCTCCCCAAAACTAGTAATATTGTTATCTACATTGATAGTACCATCTCCATTCAAATGGTCCTGTAATTCAATAAATTTCTTGCTTTTTACAGCATAAAATTTTGTTGAACCTTTGGTATTGCTTAAGGCTAACTTTTCTGTAATGATGTTTTTTAATTGATTTCTTTCAATATTTATATTTAAATACTTAAATGCAGCTGGCATAGGCTCAAAGGCATATAACTTCGCAGCAGAATTGATTTTGGATCCTACCAATGAATAATAGCCAATGTTTGAACCAATATCAAAAATTACCTTGGCATTTTTTGCTAAGGCTTTGTATATTCTTACAGTTTTATATTCAAAACCCTTTTCTCCACCCCAAAATAAAAGTCGCGATAAATAACTTGTTGGATTGCAACTTAGGTTAATAGTTTGCTGATTACCTATATCAATATTAAAGTTTCCGTTTACCGGAAATCGGTACTTCACTGGAATAAAGCCCGCAAATGGTTTAAGTAAATTCCTTAGTATTTTATTCGTGTTTTCTTTATAAATAAACAACATTTTATCATTGATTTCTGCAATATTCGGCAATTTTAATCAATTACTCAATAAATATAATTAAAAGTAATGAATAGTTTTATAATATATTATGATGATAATACAAACTAGTTTACAATATTTGTACCTTTATAATGGAAAAAAAAGTTTTATATTTTTGTCATAGCAGCACTTCTTTCACTAAGATTGACACAACTATTCTTAGTCGAAGATTTAATGTATTAACTTTTGAATTCCATATCACAAGTGCTTTGAGCATTCCTATTTTGTGGGTTAAACAAAAAATATTTCTATTTCAACACATACGAGGTACAAATCTAATTTTTTGCATGTTTGCTGGCTATCATACCATCATTCCAGTTATTTTCGCTAAAATGTTTAATAAACCTTGTATCATTGTATCTGGTGGTATTGATGCTGTTTCTTTTCCTTCAGTGAATTATGGAAATTTCAACAAATTTTTATTGGGCAAAATCACCGCATGGTCATTTAAATGGTGTAGTCACATTGCTCCAATCTCCAATTATTTAGTAAATAGTGAATACACTTATCAATCCAACGATTTTAAAAGGCAAGGGTTTTTATTTCATGTGAAAAACTTAAAAACACCATACACGGTGGTTTATAATGGTTTTGAAACTCAACATTGGTTTTATAATAAAGAAGAAAGAATTCCTAATTCCTTTTTAACTATTGCTGCAAATTTAGAAAGCGAAAGTCGAAGAAAAATTAAAGGAATTGACATGGTGATTGAAGCGGCAAAACTTTTTCCACATTTTCAATTTACTATTATTGGAAGTAAAAGCCCTTCTTATAAATTTGATGTGCCCGCTAATGTTAAAGTTATTCCTTTTGTTGAGCATAAAAATTTGCGTGAAATTTATTGCAAGCATGATTTTTATTTACAACTCAGTATGAGTGAAGGCTTTGGTAATACTTTAGCTGAATCGATGCTTTGTGGCTGTATTCCAATTGGAGCCAATGCAGGCGCTATCCCATATATCATTAATAATAATGGATTTATTGTGTTGAGAAAAGATTTGGTTGAATTAAAAAGGGTATTTAATCAAGCAATAGCATATACTGATAAGGAGGTGTTGAGAAAATCAGCCAGACAATTTATATTAGACAATTTTAGTATCGAAAAAAGAGCAACCGAACTATATAAAATTATAAACACTTTAGTTGATTAATGGTATTATTTAAATCGTTCAAAGTTCCAATAAATAAACAATTGGAGCAACAATTCGCAACAGCTGTAAAAAGCTTAAAGTTGAAATTATTGGCCATTGATGTTGATAAAATGGAAGTTTCACCTTATACCAAAAAGTATTTTAAAGATTATCAAAGAAAATTACAGTATAGCCTTGAGGCATGTGCTTTTATTCTAATGCATGCCATTGAATGCTCTGGAAAGAAAATTGAAAATACCACTATTGTTGATTATGGTGCTGGTACAGGAGTGCTAGCTATGTTAGCCAAAGAAGTTGGTTTTGGAAAAGTGATATACAATGATATTTACGATATTTCGTGCAAAGATGCCAATACATTAGCCTCTGCTGCACAAGTACAAGCAAATGAATATGTTTGTGGTGAATTAAATGCATTAATAGCCTATTTCGAAAAATCACACTCTTATTGCGATATCATTGTTTCACGAAATGTAATTGAGCATATTTATAATTTAGATAATTATTTTAGTGAGCTGAAACGAATACCAAATAAAGGATTAGCTTTATTTTTTGCCACAACAGCCAATATTAAGAACCCTCTTACTGTTTGGTATACCCAACGTATTCAACGTATGTTGGAATTGAAAGGAATGACAACCAAATGGGGAAAAGAACGTGATACTTTAAAACCCTATTTCATAAGCCGAACTGAAATAATTCATTCAACTTTTCCACAATTAAATCAAAATGATGTCAATCGATTAGCCAAAGCTACTAGAGGTTTAATGAAAGATGAAATTGTGCTTGCAGCAAATGAATTTATTAAAACTTCAAAAATGCCCGAATTAGTTGTTAGTGGATATAATACTTGTGACCCATATACTGGAAACTGGGCTGAACACCTAGTGAAAACTGATATTTATCAAAATCTTTTTGAAAAAAATGGATTCCAATTTCAAATCAGGAATGGTTTTTACAATATAAATTACAATAAAAAAGTACTCAATTTTATTACCCCTCTTATCAATCGTTTAATTCAAATATTAGGCAAAAAGGGGATTTATTTAGCTCCTTTTATTGGATTAAAAGGCAAACTTTCACAAAATTAAATCAATTATTAATTAGAGCGGCCATGGCTTTGCTCAGGTTTCTTCTGCTATATTTTTCGCTCAAATGATTATCAATTTTTATACTTTTATGGTTATTCACCTGCTGAATTAATTGATCAATATATTTAGAAATTGCCAATAATTCTGATTTGTCAAATGTATAACCCGATTTACATTCTTCAATAATGGCAGCTGCATTTCCGTGTTTTGGCCCAATGCAAATGATTGGATTTTTGGAAGCTAAATATTCAAACAGCTTGCCTGTAAGTATACCCTCATTGTTGGCTACATCCGGTATTAACAACAAATTAATATCACTTTGCATTAAAATTTCAACTGATTTTTTATGTGAAACATGTTGGATGAAATCACAATGAAAAGGTATGTTTTTTATGATAAGTTGTTTTACCTCTTCTGCCACACTACCTGTAAAACGAATTTTAATATTTAAATTGTTGCTTTTATCGGTCACCATTTTGAAAGCTTCAATAAATGATTGAATAGGATAATCGGCCGATAAAGTGCCATTATAGGCTATTGTTATTTGTTCTGTAGATTTTTGAAATTCTAAATTTTTAAAATCCTCTTCATCATAACCATTAGGAATAACAAAAATTTTATCGGGATTTATTTTATTCGATTTTTTGAGAAAAAGATGCTTAATAAATTCACTCACAACTACTATTTTGTCTGCCTTTTCAAGCACTTTACGTTCGTAATCAGAATCAATTTTTTTTGCCAAAAAAGTATGATTCATTTTACTGTAATAATAAATATCTGTCCATGGATCTCTTAAATCGGCAATCCATTGTACACCAAATTTTTGTTTAAATTTAATTCCAATGAGTTGTGTTGAATGAGGTGGACTTGTTGTTATAATTGTGCTGAACGGCTGCTCATTGAATAATTTTTTGGCTGCATTTATAGCATATTTATTCCAACCTCTTCGGGCATCAGGTATAAAGAAATTTCCTCTTATAAAACGAGAAATTTCATGCCTCCAATTTTCATTTGTTTCATTAGCAAATCCTGCATATGGCACCTGTTCCCTTCCTGAAAATTTTTGATAAATATTCAAAGGTTCAAATGAATTGGTTTTAAAAATTTCTAATGTTGGTGATATGTCTTTTTGAAATGATTGATCTAAAACAGGGTAGGAGGCTTGTGCTTCATCAACAGTAATTACTTTTATCTCTACGCCAAATTCAGGTAAATACTTGCAAAATTTCAACCAACGTTGAACCCCAGCTCCTCCACTTGGGGGCCAGTAATAGGTAAACAGCAAAACCTTTTTGCTCTCAGTTTTCAAACTGTTGTGTATGGAAATGGAAAAGTATAATTTTTACTGACACTCTATACAGTCATCAACTTTGGTAAAAGTTAAATCTCTGTCAATTGGCCTTCCATTGTATGTTTGATAAGGACTGTCCAAATACCTGTCAAATTCAACTTTAGTCATACAGCCTAAGGGAATTTCGAAGCTGCTTCCTTTTATTTTACCAAAAACGCAGCCAATAACTTCACTATCAGCTTTTCGGCAACTGGCTTGAAAACTAATGCCTGAAATAATTAAAAGTAATAATAATTTAAAGGTATGTTTTGCGAACATGGTTAATTTAAAATTTCGGTAAATATAAAAATAAATTTACATTTGTCGCAACAATTAAGGGGTGCTTTGGTGTTAACCATTGCTGAGATTATACCCGATGAACCTGATCCAGATAATGCTGGCGTAGGAAAACGGATTTACTGCTTATATCAAAGCCCTCATTTATTTAATTAATTTTCATTGAAATGAGAGCATTTTTATTATTTTTTTTATTTTCGTTTACAGTTCATGCACAATTTAAACTTCAAGGAAAAATTGAATCTTCTGATGCAAACTTTCCAGTGTATAATGGCATTTTTATTGAATTAATTCCAAGTAACAACTATACCGAATTAAAAAATGGATATTTTGAATTCAATAATGTGAATAAAGGTATATACCGTATCCAAATCAACAGTGTTGGCTTTAATATTTATAATCAAACCATCTCTATTACTCATGATACTCTGATTGATATTATCCTTGTTCCTTCTATTCAATTTAAAGATGAAGTGGTGGTTTATGCTACAAAAAATTTAGCGAATTTTACTTCTATTCAAAGCCTAAATAAAGAGCAAATACAAAAGGATAACTTTGGACAAGATGTGCCCTTTTTCCTTCAAAATTTCACCTCTGTTAATGTAAGTTCTGATGCAGGCGCTGGAATTGGCTATACCAACATGAGTGTAAGGGGGAGTGATGGTACTCGTATTAATGTTACCATGAACGGTATTCCGCTTAATGATGCCGAATCTCATGGTTCGTTTTGGGTAAACTTACCTGATTTCCTTTCATCTGCCGAAAATGTGACTTTGCAAAGGGGAATAGGCGCCTCAACCAATGGTGTTGCAGCATTTGGGGCGAATTTAAATGTACAAACAAATACCTTAAATGCTGATCCTTATGCAGAATGCAATAATTCCTATGGAAGTTTTAACACCATTAAAAACACTATCAAAGTTGGGACAGGATTGCTTAATAATAAACTAGCCATGGACATGCGCTTGTCAAATATTACTTCCGATGGCTATGTTGATCGTGCCTCAAGCAATTTAAAAAGTTATTTTATGAGTGCTGGATATTATGGAAAAAAGAGTATACTCAAATTTAATCACTTTACAGGTAAAGAAAAAACTTATCAAGCTTGGAATGGCGTGCCACAAGATACCCTTGCTACAAACAGAACCTACAATGAGTTTAACTACAAAAATCAAACTGATAACTATACACAGCAGCATTATCAATTATTTTATTCTCACACTAAAAAGCAATGGTTGTTTAATACTGGTTTCCACTATACCAGAGGTTTTGGTTATTATGAAGAATACAAAAATGACCAATATTTAATTGATTATAATCTAAGTAACATCATTATCAATAGTGATACAATCACTGAAACCGACCTAATAAGAAGACGTTGGCTTGATAATCACTTTTATGGTGGAATTTATTCGATAACTTTTAATCCTGATTTTAATACCAACAAAAGCGTAAAAACTAAATTTGTAATTGGAGGCGCTGCGAATCAATATAAAGGTGATCATTTTGGCGAAGTTATTTGGAGCAAATTTGCCTCTAATGGTAATTTAGGTGATAAATATTATAATGACGATGCCATTAAAACCGATGCAAATCAATACTTAAAACTTGACTTTTATTTCCCAAAAAGCTGGACAGTTTTTACTGACCTACAATACAGATATATTGATTATCACTTTACTGGTTTTAATGATTTATTTGTTGCTACACCCCAGCAAGCAAAGTATCAATTCTTTAATCCAAAAATTGGTTTTATGAAACAACAACATTATGTAAATGATGAGCATAACGTTTTAAAACTTTCAGGCTTTAAGCTCTATGGTTTCTATGGGTTTAGCAATCGTGAACCGGTTCGAATTGATTTTGTTAATTCAACTTTAATGAGCCGACCAAAACATGAAAAGATGCATAATTTTGAATTGGGATATGAAAAATTATTTTTCAATCGTTACAACATAAAACTCAATTACTATATGCAGTACTATATAGATCAACTCGTGCTTACAGGACAAATTAATGATGTTGGTGCATATACGAGAACGAATGTTGATAAAAGTTATCGATCTGGTATTGAAATTGAAACCGAGATTAAAATTTTAAACAACCTTAAATTTCTTTCGAATGCCACATTGAGCAAGAATAAAATTTTGAATTTTAATGAATTTATTGATGATTATGATAATGGTTCGCAAATTCAAAATTCATACAAAAATATTGATATTGCATACTCTCCCAATGTAATTGCTGGAGCTGCCCTAGATTATGTTTTGTTTAAGAAAACCCAATTCACTTTAAATGGAAAATTTGTAGGAAATCAATTTCTTGATAATACACAAAATGAAGCAAGGAAAATTAATGCATATACCTATTTCAACTTAAGAGTTTCGCATACATTTAAAGGGATTAAATTCAAGGCTATTAATTTAGGTTTTCAAGTAAATAATATCTTAAATAGCCTATATGAAGCCAATGGATACACCTATAGTTATAAATACGCTGGTGAAATTATTACCGAAAACTTTTATTATCCACAAGCAGGAATTAATTATATGATATCGTGTAATATAAAATTCTAACTTATAAACTTTTACCTATAATAAATGCAATTCAAAAGTAGTTTTTGCTGATAAAAGCTATAATATTTTTAAATGTTAATTATTTATCACTAGTGTCCGATTAAATAATTAATGAAAGCGGGATTTCCAAAATTGGAT
>DAORKI010000141.1:0-7758 GCA_035439485.1 Bacteroidia bacterium | reverse complement strand
GAACCGTGGCAAAATACCGCGAACAATTGAATATTCCGGTGGCCAGGATGAGGAAAGAAATATAAATAAATAATTTTAACTCGTTTTATTTTTTTTATATTAATTTGCAGGCTTTAAGCATTGTTTTTTTGAATTTCCTAGCTAAACTCTTTTCTTACCTATTTCATCCAGTATTTATGCCTAGTTATGCAGTGTATTTACTGCTTAATAATTCGGTATTTAGAATTAATGATAAAATTGGATGGCTCATATATGCTTTGGTGTTTTTAAACACTTGTTTATTGCCACTATTTTCGGCACTTCTGCTAAAAAAGATGGGCTTGGTAAGCACCATAGAAATTGATAAACAACAAGAGAGAAATTCTCCTTATTTAATTACTTTTATTTTTTTTGTAAGCACTTGGTGGCTCTTAAGCAAAGCGCCTTTACCTCCTATAGTTGCACAGTTAATGCTTGGAGCATCAATTGCTATTTTTTTTACTGGTATTATAAATTACAAAATAAAGATAAGTGCTCATATGGTAGGTATTGGAGGAGTAACTGGAGCTTTTTTAGTTTTGGGACTGGGAGGTTTTTATGATTATACTTTTTTCGTAATTTTGAGCTTTTTGATTTCAGGCATTGTTGGATGGGCTCGCTTGCAATTAAAAGCACATCGGCCCATAGAAGTTTACTATGGGTTTCTACTTGGTACTTTAAGTCAATTTATAGCCAATGTCATTTGACGATTAATATAAATATTTGGTTTCAACCACAAATTTATTATATTTGTGATGTATTAAGACGAAGAACTGTTGCATTAACAGTGTCTTTTTAACCCTAAAATTTACAATTTGATTACAATTAACTCGTTGGAATACAACACTGATTTGCCGCCTTTAATAATTTCTGAATACGGCAGGAACATTCAAAAAATGGTTGATTTTGCTATCACTGTGCAAGATCGTGAAGAAAGAAATAAAGTGGCTAGAGCCATTATAGATGTGATGGGTCAATTAAACCCTCATTTGAGAGATGTAAATGATTTTAAGCATAAACTTTGGGATCATTTGTTTATTATTTCTAAATTTCAATTGGATGTTGACTCTCCATATCCAAAGCCGAGTCCTGAAACATTTACCACAAAGCCAAATATTGTTCCTTATCCTAGAAACAATATTCGTTTTAAACACTATGGCAAAGTGGTAGAAGATATGATTCAAAAAGCAGTTGAAATGGAAGAAGGTGAGTTAAAAGATGCCTTTATTGAAACTATTGCCAATGTTATGAAGAGTTTTTATATTACTTGGAACAAGGACAATGTGGTTGATGAGGTTATTTTTGATCAGTTACAATTAATATCTAAAGGAAAAATTAAGATTAAGGAAGGAATGCGATTAGCTAATAGAAGTGATTTACAAACAAGAAATATTCAGCAGGGACAAAGCAACCAAGGCATGGGCGGAGGATCTGGGAAGCGAAAAAAGAAATTTCACAAAAAGAAGTTTCAATCTTCTTAGGCCAAGATTATAAAAATTTTAAGCTATGGAAAAGCATTCATACGAATTAAACTACAACAGCTTTCAATCAACGAACGAGCTAAATGATGAAGATGCCAAGCTCTTAGTTGCTGCAAGAGAAGCTGCAAATAAAGCTTATGCACCTTATTCAAAATTTAGTGTTGGCAGTGCTGTGTTGTTAGAAAATGGAGTAGTAATAACCGGCAATAATCAGGAAAATGCGGCCTATCCGTCTGGCATATGTGCTGAACGTGTTGCCATATTTTATGCTTCTTCACAATACCCAGGTATAAAAGTTGTAAAAATAGCTGTGACCGCTTTTTCAAAGGAATTTCCAGTAAACACCCCTGTTGCTCCTTGTGGTTCATGCAGACAAGTTTTATCGGAGTACGAAAAACTTTATCATTCTGATATTGAACTTATATTACAGGGACAAGAAGGAGCAATTTACACTTTAAAAAACGTAAGTAGCTTACTTCCTCTTGCATTTACTAGTGACGATTTGAGCTGACATTCAAATAAAATATATGTATTAATACGAATGACCTTATTTAAATTTAAAAAACATGACTAAACATTTACTTTTTATTATTCTTTGTATCGGATTAAATTCAACAATAAATGCGCAAACGCGTTATGTTTCAAGCAATGGTTCTGATGCTTTAAATGATTGTACACTTCCAGGAAACCCTTGTTTCTCTATTGCCTATTGCGTAACCCAAGCCATTGATAATGATACTATTTATGTTGCTAGCGGAAATTACGCATACACAAGCACTCAATTAATTGATAAATCGGTTAAAGTTATTGGGCAAGATAGTTTGAATAAGCCAGTGATAACTGCTACTGCACCAATAATTATTGAAGTTACAGGCGACAGTGTAACAATTTCAAATTTGCGTATAGAAATGGGGTTAACAATGTCAGATGGCGTTGGTGGAATTGTTGCAAGTGGCAATTATGATGGACTTGTGATTGACCAAAATGAAATTATAAGCACAAAAATATTTTCCGTTGGTATGGTTTTTAATGCTTATGGGATTCAAGTTTCTGGTGGTGTTGGACAAGTAATTACAATTTCAAATAATGTAATAGAGCCTTTAGACACTATGCATGATGCACATGGAAGAGGAATAGGAATTGGATTAAATGGCACACCAGGACCTGGTGCAAATATCTTTGGCAATAGTGTAAGTGCCTATTACCCTATTCAATCAATTGAAAACACTGCTGATGTTAACTGTTACGACAATTTTTTTACTGGATATGTTTTAATGGCATACCCTACCGCTGGTACAAATTTGTCTTTTACTTCAAATACCTTTGATGGCTATAACGATCAAGTAGCTGCAAATTTAACTGCATTGCTTGAGTTAAGAGCCTTTAATGATAATACATCTGCTCTTGTTCAAGGAAATGAATTTATACATTATAAAAATATTGGATTATTTAGTTCTGCATCACGTAATATTACTGTTATTGAGAATGAATTTTCTCCATCAGACAGTGCCACCAATTTTATTAGTATTTATGCTAATACTAAATTATTTACTGCGGGTACTCAAATCACAAATTACAGCAATCAAATTGACATAAGAGGAAACATTTTTAATGCTGGATTTGATAGCATGGGCACTGCAATTGCTTTTGGAGATCATTATGGTGTTACAAGCCCTGCATTTGAAGATACCATTAAAGTTGGTGGTCCAAATTTTACAGACAAAAACATTTTTGATACCAATCATAAATATTACATCGTTTTAGATTCGTTAAGTGGTCCATCTGATAGTGTAAGCTTTTGGTCGGGATATAGTGTAAGCAATATGGTGCCTTTTACGCAAAGTGTTTATGCACTTGCTGCTTATAATGAATACAATATTACCGACACTTTAGCCTTAGAGGAGAAAATGCTTGATTCTTTAGAGGTGTTAGGTCTTGGTAAAGTAATATTGTTTGATACATTAGTGGTTACTTCAATAAAAAATAATGAGCTTATTTCATTGCATTTATTTCCGAATCCATGTAATGACTTTGTTTCAATCTATAACAAAAATCTTTCCGGAATAGCACAAGTTACAATTTTTGATATCTCTGGTAAAGCGGTATTTAATTCTCAAGCAAATTTAAGCACTAATAGCCTTGTTTTGCCTATTAATTATTTAGTGCAAGGTGAATATATTGTAATGGTTAGAAACAACAATAAATATTATAGAAGTAAATTCCTAAAAAATTAAAAGATTAGCTATTAATTTTTTTGATTTTAGAGCAATACTGTTTTACTGTTTACGCAGTTTTGCAGCGGCAAAATACTCATCTCTTATAATACCGATAACACTTTCAATTTAGTTCAATTGGGTCAAAAAACCTATTGCAATTGTTATAATTTGTAAGGTGTAAATAACTGATTTGCATTCATGTACATGAATTACCTCATGCAGTCTTTGCTTTTATTTTTTTAGCAAAGCTAAACTATGGCTTACAACGATATTTAATACTGATTATACAAAATAAATAGTCCATTAATATTGTATTATAATTTTGTTATATCGGCATTAACCATTGTAAATTTATTAAACAGCTTGGGCTATATAATAAATACAATAGGTATAACCCTATCGATTGACTATACTTAGCAATTTCAATTTTAACTCAAATTCCGCTTAAGTTCATGCTGAATTGCTATAGCAATGGTAAATAAATCTATTGCTCATGTATTGATAAATTTGCTAAGCGGGATTAGCCGTGTAAAAAAAGCTGTCTAGCATCTGGGTGCCCTTACTGATTAATGCAGGTTTAATAAAATGTTCAACAGGACAGGGTAATATATTTAATTTCAATATGGGTAAATCATAAATGCGTTTACAAATTAATATTCGTGCATTTGACATTGAACCAAGGACCAACATTCAATTACTTAAATTATTAAAAGCTCTCCTGTCAATACACCGTATTGTGTAAAAATAGAAATTGGGGGTGCTATAAATCAAACATTTCGCATGACATATTTAAGACAACAATTTTTAAAATACCATGTTTTAAATAGCTCAAACGAAGGTTCATGTTTATTCAAGCATGGCCACAAATACCCCCAGACATTTCAATAGCCTTAAACACCCCTATTAACTATGTAAGGTCGTGATTTATTACAATAAAATGTTTAACCATTTGAGGAGCTGAAAATGACATAGTAGGAACATATTTGATTAGCTTATCAATCTTGATTAATCAAGTTCCCATTAGTGGAAATAGTGAATGTGATTGCTTGAGTAATTAAAGCAAATAAAAACAAGACCGATAGTTTAAACATACTTTTACCAATAATAAAAATTTGAAGTATCACTAACTTATATAACTTTGTAAAAGTCAATAGAAAAATAAAATTAATATGTAAATTGCATGAATCTTAAACCATGAAAAAAATTATTGCCTTCGTTATCATCTTTGTGTTTGTTTTTGATTCAGCACTATTTGCTTCTCACAATGAAAAAGAAATTAAATCTGAAATTACAGATGTTTCTGTGTTTTTAAATGGAGCAATGATTACACGCAGCGCCAATACTAACATTCCTGCAGGGTATACCATGTTGGTATTTAAAGGCGTTTCATCAAAAATTAGTAAGCAAACCATAAAAGCTGAAATATCAAACAATGTAAAAGTTTTATCTGTTGAGTATCTTACAAAATCGGTAACTAAAGGCAAGCAAGACAGTTTAAAAATTAAACTACTTAAAGATTCAATTAATAATATAGCAAAAGAATTGCGAAAAATTGATTATCAGAGAGTGACTTTTGAAGCTGAAAAACAAGCCATTGAGCAAAATAATATTTTAATAAAAGGCAACACAAATGCCATGATGCAGGTTTCTGAGTTACAAAAACTATCGGAATTGTACCGCTTACGTTACACTGAAATTGGGAAACAGCTTTATAACTTAAATGAAAATAAAATCACTTTAGAATTTAAGAAAAAAGGCATTGAACAAATGATGGACACATTAAAAGCGGTTACAAAAACTACAACTAGTTACATAATACAAGTATTTGTTAAGAGTGCAGAGTCTGTTACTTCATCAATAAAATTAAGCTATGTGGCTGGTGGATTAGCTTGGGCGCCAAAATACGACATTAGAGTAGAAGGAGTTGACAATAAAATAAGCATAGATTATTTAGCAAATATTATTAATGAAAGTGGTGAAGATTGGAACAATGTTAAAGTAAAATTATCAACTGCTGATCCACTGCAATCGGCTAATTTACCCACTTTAAAACCTTGGACCTTAAACCATCATCAAGGATACAATCAGGTTGGAATTAGTGAAGGTAGGTTGAATGAATATAGCCCTAAGAAGCTTGCTGAGCAAGAGGTACAACAGTATTCGGGTGGTATAATTGCACCAAAAGGTGTATCATTTGAAGAGGTTGAAGTACCTGCAATAGCTATTGAATTTGACATTAAAGATTTGCAAACCATTCCATCGGATGGTAAACCCTATTTATTGGATGTAACCACTTATAATTTAAATGCCTCCTTTGAATACTTTGCTATTCCAAAAGTTGATAAGGCCGCATTTTTACTTGCACAAGTGGTTGGTTGGGAAAAATTAAATTTAATGGAAGGTGCTACAAGTATTTACTTTAGAGGCACCTTTGTAGGAAGTTCATATATTAAGCCAGAGTATGCTAATGACACCCTTGATATTTCGCTGGGGCGCGATAACAAAGTCATGATTAATAGGGTAAAAATTGAAGATAAAGATGACCAAAAATTTATTGGCAACAATAAACGAGAAAAGCTTACCTATAGAATTTCAATAAGAAACACCAATGCAACACCAATTAAACTTACCTTTATTGATCAAGTGCCTGTTTCACAAGAAGGAGACATAGAAGTTAATGTGCTTGAAACTGTGGGTGGTGAACTAGATAAGTTAAGTGGTCAACTAAAGTATGATGTAAGTTTAGCGGCAGCAGAAGCCAAAGAATTTATTATTTCATTTGAGGTAAAATACCCTAAAAATAAGCCTATTAAAGTTTCAAAAAACAGTAATATTAGTAATAGAAAGGCGAGGAGTAAATTTTAGCTATAAATTTATTTTGAATATGCGCTACAGCATCGCGTACATGAAGGAAATAGCCCACCAGCTTTAAGTAAATCTTTACGTAAATTTTGAATTGCATTTGCGTTCCAAATTTCTTTCAATGATTGATGGTAAATATTTCCTGCATTGATATTGTAACACCTGCTGTGTGCTGGAATAACTGTGCCATCGGACTTTATCATAAGATGATTAAATGCATCAGTACAAAGCTTGCCAAACTTAATATGAGCTTGATGATAATAATTTTGAAGCTCTTGTAAACTATTTAATTTAGGTTGAAATTGCACTTTAAAATTATGCGATTGATTTTGTATGTGATGCATTTCTTGAAACAACAAAGGTAGGTTGTAGGCATCAAAATTTATTTCATCGATATTGCTTGATGTAGCGAAATATTTATTGCCATAAATTTGGTTGTGTTGATGCGCTTGTTCAGTAGTATTAAAGACGGTATGCATAAAACCAACCTGATGCAGTGGAAAGGCTTTTAGGTGGTTTAAAAAACTCTGTAAATGGCCAATATTCCATTGCGTGATGGCACAAAATACAGATACTTTGATTTTGTTATTTTTGTTGCTATAAATTTTTTCGATACCTGCTATTGCTTTTTCAAAAGACTGTTTATTGCCTCTTATTTCATTATGAATTTCGGGTGGACCATCGAGCGATATGCATAACTCATTTAATCCAGCATTTATTAAATCATCGGCTTGTTTTGCAAGTTGTAATGCATTAGTGGTAATGGATGTAAAAATGTTTTTGCTTTGAGCATACTTTAAACTTTCAAATAGGTATGGATATACACTTGGCTCGGTAAATGCATAGCCTAATTTAGCCGATGGAAAAAACTGTTCAATTTGGTCAATAATTTTAAAAATTAACTCTTTGGGCATGTTTAAAGGTTGTGTGCCCACCATGTGGTCGTAAAAATTGCTATGCGTGTTTTTAGTTCCCACATCGCACATTTTACAATGCAAATTACACACATTGTTAACCCCTAAAATAATCCATTGTGGAGCATAAAACAAATGTTGGGGATATGCCAATCTATTTATTTTTTTTAGTGTTCCTAACATAGGGTATACGCTGTGTGATAAATGGTTTACTCGCTGTAACTTGTGCAAAAGGGATGTAAGCAAGGTACCATGTACCGCGTGCAG
>DAORKI010000140.1:0-7807 GCA_035439485.1 Bacteroidia bacterium | reverse complement strand
TTATGTTTAAACAGGCTTTAAACATTTTTCAAAATTACTACCTTTGGGAATTAAAATTACTACCTTTCGATTTCGGAATTATTATCAATGAAGAAAATTATTATATACTTTGTTTATTTTGGTATAATACCATTTGTACATGCTAATAATATTTCAATTGGAGACATCACTGTTACTGATCAAGATGTTAGTGCCGGAGCCAACAATGTTGCCAATTACACCTTTGTAAAATTCAATTTAAGTTGGGAAAATAGCTGGCGTACCAGCACTCCTCCAAGTAATTGGGATGCTGCCTGGGTTTTTGTAAAATACCGTATTGCCGGAGGTAATTGGCAACATGCAAATTTAAATGACCTTGGTCATGTGGTTCCATCAACTGCCACTTATTACGCTGGATTATTGCATCCTGACTCTTCATTTAATATGGCAACTAACCCTTGTTTGGGTGTTTTTATTTACCGGGCTAATGATGGCTCAGGTACATTTGCACTTAATGATGTGAAACTAAGATGGAATTACGGTGCCGCTGGCGTTGGCGACAATGATTTATTAGAAGTTCAAGTATTTGCCATCGAAATGGTTTATGTTCCTCAAGGTGCATTTTATGTTGGAAGTGGGGGAAACGAAACAGGGGCATTGTCGATGCATCCAAGTACTACAACACCATATTTAATTGGTAGTGAAGATTCAATTAATGTGGGCACAACAAACGGATATTTAAGATATCAAGCAGGCCCTAATTCAGGAGATGCATTAGGACCTATTCCTGCAAAATTTCCAAAAGGATACAATGCATTTTATAGTATGAAATATGAATTAAGTCAATATCAATATGTTGATTTTTTAAATACATTAAATTATCATCAACAAACCTCACGTGCTAGCTTTGATGGTACAGCAATTGTTGGTATGTCGGTTTTGTACACTGCAGCTTCTTATAGAAATAGCATTGTTTTAAAAACAATTGGATATGCCGATAGCATTCCTTGTACTTTCGCCTGTGATTTTAATCATAATTTAATTTTTGATGAACCTAATGATGGACAATGGATAGCTTGCAATTATTTGAGTTGGGAAGATATTGCTAGTTATTTTGATTGGAGTGGATTAAGGCCTATGACAGAACTCGAATATGAAAAATTAGCAAGGGGAACTGCAAGTCCAATTGCCAACGAATATGCTTGGGGTACTACATCAATTACTGCAGGAGCAAATTTTATAAACCCTGCTACTGATTTAGAAAGTTTTTCAGATGTAGGTGCTAATGCAGTTTTTAATGCTGGAAACACGCAAGGTCCCGCCAGAGTAGGTGCCTTTGCCTCAGCCACTTCAACACGTGCCGAAAGTGGTGCAGGTTATTATGGTGCAATGGAACTATCAGGGAATTTAAATGAAAGGGTAATTACTATTGGCAATGCCAATGGACGATCATATAAAGGGATTCATGGTGATGGTACAGTTAATTTTGATGGCGATTATGATGTTTCATCATGGCCTCCAAACGACAGTAATGGAGCAGGTTACAGAGGTGGAAATTGGAGCAATGGATCTGCATCATTAAGACTTTCTGCTAGAAATATTGCTGCTCAAGTTTCGGCAGGAAGAGGACAAAATGAAACAGGAAGAGGTGTAAGAACTGCACCATAATTAATTAATTTATAATTATTAACCATTTTGAATTATTACTCATGAAAAAATATATAAAAATCTTATTTTTCTTATCGGCAGTAGGAATTTTAAATACAAATGTTTTATATGCTCAATATGCAGGAGGGCAGGGAAGAGGAGATGTAAGGAGAATGTCTTATATCACCCCTTCAGGTGCAAATACGCTTACTATCGAAGATATTGTTGGGCCGTTTTGTGCAGGTGAATCTTTTAGTGTTTATTTTTATAATGCAGGGATTTATAATAATGGAAACATTTATACACTTGAGCTTTCAGATGCCAATGGAAATTTCACAAATCCATTAAATATTGGAACATTAGTAAGTACTAATAATGTTGATACAATACAAGCAATTTTACCCACTAATTTGCCTACAGGTTCAAATTATATGTTGCGATTAACTAGTACAAATCCTTCTGCCATAGGATTAAATAGCAATACATTTACCATTAATGAATTACTTAACCCTTCAATTTCAATTTCAACAAATCAAACAAGTTCGTGTCAAGGAACAACTTTATTTTTTAGCTCTACTATTATCAATGGAGGCTTAAATCCTACTTATGATTGGTTAGTAAATGGAATAAGTACAGGGGTAAATAATCCAAATTACAGTTCATTCAATTTAAACAACAATGATATAATTTCATGTTTGCTAACCAGCAGTGAGAATTGCACCTTTCAAGCAACAGCATTAAGTGATTCAATTGTTCTAAATATTTTGCCTTCTTTAAATACTTCTGTAACTATTTCAGCAAGCGACACTAGTATTTGTAGTGGAAGTAATGTGTTTTTTAATACGAATGCTTTCAATGGTGGAAATAATCCTGTTTTTCAATGGTACGTTAACAATACTCCAACACTAATTAGCAGTACATATAATTCAAGTAGTATTAATGATGGCGATACATTGTATTGTATTATGACAAGTAGTTTAAATTGTGTTACTCCTGCTGTATCTAATAGTATTGTAATGAGTGTAACGCCAAATAACTTTGGTACATCATTCGACCCAAGCACGACTTTATTAAACACTGTTCCATTTTTACTAAGTTTTAGTAATGTTTCACCAATAAGTGCTTTATACAATTTAACATGGTCATTTGGCGATGGCAGCACGGGTTCAGGAGCAACTGCAACGCATTCCTATGTTTCTAATGGTTTTTTTAATGTGAGTTTAACAGCCACAGATACCAGCACAGGTTGTTCTCAAACATATACTTACCCGACTCCAATTGAAGTTAGTGGTTCTAGTATTGGTTGTAATTATCCTGTAACTTTAAATCAAAATGGCGCCATTAACGGTTGTGTTGGTGGTCATGTAATTTTGGAAGGAACCACCACGGCTCCAAATGCTACCTACCAATGGACGATAAATGGTGTTAATATAGGAGGAGCAACTCAAAGTACCTACACTGCTATAACATCAGGAAATTATGCTTTAATTGTTTATGCTAATGGTAATTGTCCAAATATTTCTTCCATTGTTCCAATAACTTTTACGAACCCTTATCCAGCTATTCCAGTAATCACAGCAACAGGTAATTTGCAAAGTTGTGGACAGGGAACAGTAATGCTTGAAGCAAGCGCCAATGGTGCAAGCTCTTTTTTATGGAATACAGGAGAAACAACATCACAAATAAATACTAATCAAAGTGGCAACTATTATGTAATTGCTACCTATAGTGTAGGATGTCAAGCTACTTCTTTAAATTATAGCTTAAATGCTACAGGAGCAATTAATCCTGGAATTTGTATGGTTTCAGTTGATTCTGCAACAAATAAAAATGTAGTTATTTGGGAAGTACCAGTAGTGAATAATATTGATAGCTTTTTAGTTTATAGAGAAACTAATCAAGCTAATGTTTATGAAAAAATTGGCGCTGTTGATTATTATGACTTAAGTGAGTTTATAGATACTGGTAGTTACCCTCAAGTTAGAAGTTATAGATATAAATTGCTTGTTTTAGATTCATGTGGTGGTTACACACCTTTAAGTGATTTGCATAAAACAATTCACTTGCAAATTTACCCTGGAATTGGTACAAGCAGACAATTAAGCTGGACGCATTACGAAGGAATAAATGTTCCAACGTATGAGATTTATAGAAAATTCCCTTCTGATACTGTTTATCAATTGTTAACTACCATTGCAGGAAATTTAAATACATACACTGATGTAAATCCTATTGAACCTGATGCTGATTATAGAGTAGAAATAATATTACCGCAAAATTGTAATTCAAGCGATAGAGCTGCTTATGGAAAATCAAAATCAAATGTTGGAAGCAATCAAGGACTCTTGCCTGATTACTCCGATGTTGCAATTGAAGAACCTTCTCAAAATAGCAATTTTATAGTTTATCCTAATCCATCAAACGGGACCATAACAATTGAATTTGCCTCCCTAAAAGCCAATGCACTTGAGTTGAAAATTAATAATTTAATAGGAGAGGAAATATTCAATAATAAATTTCAAACTATTTTAGGTAAGAATATGATTACATTACAACCAAATTTAGCGCAAGGGGTTTATTTATTGGAAGCTTTTTCAGACCAACAACTTCAAATGCAAATTAAGTTGTTTATCAAGTAATTTAATGGTTAAATACATTTCAATAATTACTGATATGCTAGGCTATAATGAAGAAAATTTTGAATAAGTAATTCAAATCTTATTATCTTTGGTAAAATTGAAAATTTTGAAAAAAATTAAGTTTTTACCTATTGTTTTCTTAATTTCTTTTCTTCAGTTTCTTGGAGTAGTAAGGGTTGTGGCACAAATAATCACCGAAAGAGAAATTGATTCTTTGAAATTAGTTCTCCCTAAACTAAAAAATGATACCAATAAACTAAATGCTCTTAATGGCTTGGCTATGGCTTTACCTGATGGGGAGTGGGAAAAATATAATGCTGAGCTCGAAAAATTTGCTAATGAATTAGTACAACACAGCAATGTCAAAATTAGTAATTCGGCCAAAAGAAGCTTAGCGTCAGCGATAAACAACTGGGGGTATTTGCAAGATGCTAACGGCAAACAAGATTTAGCCATCGAATTATACTTAAGAAGTTTGCAGTTAAGAAAGGAAGTTAATGATCAAGCAGGCGTTGCACAATCTTTAAACAACCTTGCAACCCTATATCAAACAATGGGAAATGTGAACAAGGCCATTGATTATTTTGAACAAAGTTTAAATATTAGAAAAGAAATTAATGATAAGGAAGGCATTGCTGAATCTTTAAATAATTTAGGTTTTTTATATGATCATCTTGGTGATTATCTAAAAGCTTTAAGTTTTCATCAACAAAGCTATGCCCTAAGAGAAAAGATAAATGATGTTTCAGGTATGTGTGGTTCTTTGATAAACATTGGAAACATTTATTCTAATAATCTAAATGACCATATCAAGGCAATTATTTATTGGAGGAAAAGCATGGAGTTATCAATAAAAAGTAACAATAAGGCTAATTTGGCTCATGCTTTAAATAATATTGGAGTAGCGTTCAAAAAAATAGCTGAATTAGAAAAACGTAAAAGAGGCTTCTCTAGCAAAATGAAAAGCGAAATTGATTCGGCCTACTTTTATTGCAAAAAAAGTTTGAAAATTAGAAATGAAACTAATGATAAAAAAGGAATTGCCTATTCGCTCAATAATTTAGGCCAACTTAGTTTATTGAACAATAATTTTGATGATGCTGAGAAATATTTTTTAGAGTCTTTAAGTATCAGAAAACAAATAAATGATAAAAAGGATATTGCCATTACACTCACCGATATTGGCTATGTTAATTTCTATAAGAACAATTATAACATTGCTGAAAAATATGCATCAGAAGCGCATAAAATAGCCTTAGAAATTGGGTTTCCTGAAGTTGTCCAAAGAAGTTCTCATTTAATGTATCAATTATCACTAAAGAAAGGTTCGTTTGAAAAGGCACTCAATTATTACACCTTATTCAACTCAATGAAAGATAGCATACAAAATCAAGATATTAAAAAGGAAATGTTAAAGCAACAGTATCAGTTTGAATACAAAACTAAAGTTAGCGCTGATAGCATAAAAGTTGAAGAAGAACGTAAATTGATGAAGTTGAAGTTTGAAAAAGAAAGATCGCAACGTTATGCTTTATATGGCGGCTTGGTAATCGTGTTGATTTTTGGATTTTTTATTTTTAATAGATATAGAATTACGCACAAGCAAAAACTTATTATAGAGCGAAAAGAGTTAGAAACACAAAGACAAAAACAACTCATTGAGTTAAAAAATGCTGAAGTTTTATCTTCCATTGAATATGCTAAAAGAATTCAATCTGCGATTTTACCTTCTAATAGAATTATTAAAGAGTATTTATTGAATTCTTTTGTTTTGTATCTTCCTAAAGATATTGTTGCAGGTGATTTTTACTGGATCGAAAAAATTGATTCAAAAATTTATTTGGCAGTTTGCGATTGCACCGGACATGGTGTGCCAGGTGCTATGGTAAGTGTTGTTTGTAATAATGCTTTAAATAGGGCCGTTGCTGAATTTGGTGAAAGGGAAACAGGAAACATATTTAATAAAACAAGAGAGCTAATACTTGAAAATTTTACCAAAAGCGATGATGATGTAAAAGATGGAATGGATGCATCATTATGTGCAATTGATTTAGAAACTAAACAAATGCAATGGAGTGGAGCAAACAATCCCCTATGGATTTACAAAAACAAATCAAAAATTATCGAAGAGATAAAAGGTGATAAACAACCGATTGGAAAAACTGAAAACGCATCTCCTTTTTGCTCTCATAACTTGGCGCTTGATAAAGACGATATTGTATATTTATTTAGTGATGGTTATGCAGATCAGTTTGGTGGTGAAAAGCTAAAAAAATTAACTAAGGCTAAATTTAGAGAATTATTATTAAGTATTGCTGAAATGCCACTTGAAGAACAAAAAAACAAGTTACTTGAATTACATAACCAATATAAAAATAAGGAAGAGCAATTGGATGATATTTGCGTTGTGGGCTTTAAAGTTTAGGATTCAGTTGTTCAAACTTTAATTATTAAATTGTAATTTATTACATGTAAAAAATTGCTTATTGTTTTAATCTTATTGGAATAAAAATATCTTCTTCAGAATTTAAATCATTGTTTTTGTAATTTTCACCTAGCAATTCAAAATGTGGTCTTTGGTCTAATTCATAGCCCGATTGAGGCAACCAAACACTATAAATATATTCAAATATTTTTGTATCGGAACTTAATCCTTTATAATGAAAAACCGCATATAAACCTTCTTGCAAATTAAAACTTTCACAATCTATTGGCAGATTTTCAAAGCTTGAAACTTCAACACAAGCCCATTTTGTGAAGGTGTTTTGAGGTGTGAAATGAACAAAGTAATCTGTATCATATATCTGCATAGAGTATAAATCGTTTGTTATTACATGATTAATTTGTTTTCGTTTTGGCATAAAATTTTGCCATAGTATTCCAGTTTTGTTGTGCACTAAACTCATACTTGTTTTCATGCCAACCAAATTTTTAGATGCTAATTTAATTATTTTTGGCTCTATTTTTATCATGTTTTATTTTGATTTATTTGTTACGCCTATCATCACACCAAAGTTACCATCAGTTTGAATCCATTGCTTTTCAGGAAAATAGGCACGTGAAACATAACCATCTAAATAAAGCGCATTTTTACAACCCATGTATTGAAAAAATTGTGCAAAATCATACAGGTTTATTTCAACTTTTGATAGTGCAAAAATAACTTTATTATTTTCCAAAATACCAACTCCATTTCTTATATTTAAATTAGTAGAACCTTTTTTAAATGCAGGATGTATTTCACCATTTAGTAATAACATTGGTCCCGATTGTGTAGCAAAATTAATATTTGCATTAAACAAAAATTCATTTGTTTTACAAATAAAAACTTCATTGTTTTTATTGAAATAAAATATACCATTGGGTTTTAAAAAAAAATTTCCCTCACCATTATTGGTGTCAATAGGGGAGAGGATTCTGCTATTTTCAATATAAAGTCCTTGTGGGCTTAAATCGCTTTTAAACATGCCTCCATTCATGGCAAATTTTAAACTATGACCTTGTTTTTCAACATGCTTTTTTAAATTTTGAATGCTCCCTAT
>DAORKI010000139.1:0-7837 GCA_035439485.1 Bacteroidia bacterium | reverse complement strand
TTATTTAGGAAATCCAATAGGCCTATAGGAATTGGACTTTTTGAGGGACGACTAACTAGGAATTAATACTGATAACACTTTCAATTTAGTCCAATTACAGCACGGCCTAATTGTGCTAATTTCAGGTAGTATATGCATTAACAACTGCACATTTATTTTTTAGTTGGACAATAAAATAAATGCAATTGGTATTAATTTGCGATATGTTTTATAGGAATCTACTTTAATAGACTGTGTTGACTAAAAATGGATAATCATCAATTAATTTTTGTTTAATCATGGCTAATTTAGCTTGGTGTTGGTTTTTATTATTTTGATTTAAAATTTGATGCTTAGAAAAAGTAAGGTATTGTTTAATATCCTTTATGCATAATTTGCTTTCTTCATCAAAAAGGGCTTCAGCAAATTTTTCGTAAATATAGGCAATGGCTGTTTCATTAGGATGCAGCATATCGGCCTTATAATAACGGTAATCACGTAATTCATCAATAACTATTTCGTAGGAAGGAAAATAGAAACAATTATGGTTTTGTGTAATAATTTCATTGATAGAAAGATGTAAAACACTTTTACTTAGGGTGTTTTCTGTAAGTCCATCACGAACATATCTTACAGGACTTACATTAAACAGTATATTAATGTTGGGATTAAACTTATTTAGTTGTTCAAAAACTTCATGAAAGGCTGCAATGATTTGGGGTCTTTCAGCTAATTTTTTTTCAAAATGCGATGCAGCTACTTTATGACAATTACTTACAATTTGTCCATCTTTCAAATTATAGTAATAAGCAGAACCAAGTGTAATAATAAGCCAATTGGCTTGCAATAATTGTTGATGAGCACTTGTAATTTGTTGGTTAATATTTTTTATAGCTCTTTCCTTATCAGTTTCAGCAAAGCTCCCATGATGCTGCCAACTGTAAAATAGGCCTTCATGCTCAAATAAATCATGATTACTAAATTGCTTATTTTTGATGATGTAATTGATTTGTAAGGCAATACTTAATGGATTATAAACAATACCAAAAGGATTTATTTGAACATTAAATAGCTGTTCATGAAGCAATGCTCCAATGTTTTCGGCAAAGCAAGAACCAATGACCAACAAAGGCTTTCGTATAGATATTTTTTCAGAAATATTGATTTTAGGGCCTTTGATGGTAAAGTCCATTATAGTAAAATAGAATACTAAACTGTTAGTTTTTTAAATCTAGGTCTTTTAGGTTCAACATTTCCAAGGCGTTTTTTTCTGTTTTCTTCATAATCAGAATAGCCACCTTCAAAGTAATAAACGGTGCTATCGCCTTCAAAAGCAAGTATATGGGTGCATACACGATCAAGGAACCAACGGTCGTGACTAATAATAACAGCACAGCCCGCAAAGTCTTCTAAACCTTCTTCTAATGCACGTAAAGTATTAACATCAATATCATTGGTGGGCTCATCAAGTAATAAAACGTTACCTTCGGCTTTAAGCGCCATAGCTAAATGAAGGCGGTTTCGTTCACCACCAGAAAGTATGCCACACTTTTTACCTTGGTCAGCACCATTAAAGTTAAATCTTGAAACATAGGCTCTTGAATTTATCATCTTACCACCCATTTCCATGTTTTCATGTCCACCGCTAATAACCTCCCAAACAGTTTTGTTGGGATCTATATCTTGGTGTGATTGATCAACGTAGGAGATTTTTACAGTTGAACCTATTTTAAATTCACCATGATCAGGTTTTTCCATTTGCATAATCATTCGAAACAAAGTGGTTTTACCAGCACCATTAGGACCAATGATACCAACAATTCCAGCTGGAGGAAGTTGAAAATTTAAATGTTCATATAAAATTCTATCGCCATAGGCCTTCGAAACATCAATGGCTTCAATAACATCGTTTCCAAGGCGTGGGCCGTTTGGAATAAATATTTCTAATTTTTCTTCTTTTTGCTTTACATCTTCATTCAACATTTTATCATAGTTTTGAAGACGTGCCTTGCTCTTAGCTTGGCGGCCCTTAGCACCTTGACGCACCCACTCTAACTCACGTGCCAATGTTTTTTGACGTTTGCTTTCTGTTTTTTCTTCTTGTGCTAATCGTTTTCCTTTTTGGTCGAGCCATGAGGAATAGTTTCCTTTCCAAGGAATTCCTTCACCGCGGTCTAATTCAAGAATCCAACCTGCCACATTATCCAAGAAATATCTGTCATGTGTGATTGCTATTACAGTTCCCGCATAGTTTTGTAGGAATTGTTCTAACCAATCAATTGATTCGGCATCTAAGTGATTGGTAGGCTCATCGAGCAATAAAATGTCAGGTTTTTTAAGTAGTAATCTGCATAAGGCTACACGTCTTCTTTCACCACCACTTAATACTTTTACAAGAGTATCGCCTTCGGGACAGCGCAATGCGTCCATTGCACGCTCAAGCTGATTATCTAATTCCCATGCGTTGGCTGCATCAATTTTATCTTGAATAATGGCCTGGCGATTCATTAATTTTTCCATCGCATCCGCATCTTCATAATATTCAGGAAGGCCAAATTTATTGTTGATTTCTTCAAATTCAGTCAGTAAATCAACTGTTTCTTTTACACCTTCCATTACAATTTCTTTTACTGTTTTGCTTTCATCTAAATGAGGCTCTTGCTCTAAATAGCCAACAGAGTATCCTGGAGAAAATACTACTTCGCCTTGAAATGATTTTTCGACACCAGCAATAATTTTTAGGAGCGTTGATTTACCTGAGCCGTTTAAGCCAATGATACCAATTTTAGCACCATAAAAAAACGAAAGGTAAATATCTTTTAATACTTGTTTTTGTGGAGGAAAGACTTTGCTTACCTTCACCATAGAGAATATTACTTTTTTATCGTCAGCCATTTTTTATAGAGTTTTAATTTGCAATTTTACAATAAATATTTGTTTAAACCATACATGAAAAAACGAATTGCCAGAATAATTTGTAGCAGTAACAAATGCACTTAAAATACAAGAAAAAAGAAAACCAAAATAAGTTCGCTTCTTAATAATTTTTGGAGGGCACCAGGTGCCCATTACATAATGATATTTTTTAATTAATAATTAGGCCTTTAATGTGGCAATCCACTCCTTATCATTCCAATCAACCAATCCCACTTTGGAGAAAATTAATTGTCCTTTACCATTAAAAATGTAAATAGTTGGAAAGGCATGAACTCCTATGTTTTCAACATATTTGGGAGTATGCAAAAAATCAATGTAATCATATTGATAACTGTTAATATATCTCTTTAATTTTTCGTTAGATTCATCAGTTACGGCAATGAACTCCACATTAGGGATTAATTTTTTGAATTTTGCATGTTGAATTGCCTTAAATTCTTGATGACAAGTGCCACACCAAGTGGTGAAAAAACTTACAACAAGCAACTTGTTTTCCTTGAATTGAACAGGATAGTTATTACCATCAGCGGTGGTTAATTGCAGGTTTTGGATTTCAAAACTTGGAGCAACTCTATATTTTACATATTGAAAAATTACGATGGCCATAGCCAACATAATCAATAAATAACCCGTTGTTTTTTTATTCATAAAATAAAACTAATTCAAGTTCTCAAGATGTTTAATACCAGCTACTGCGTCATACAATAATTCATACATAGGTAAAATATTTTGTATATCAAATTTCAAAGCTTGGGCATAGGCCTGGTCTCTAAATTTATTCAAGGTTGCTTCATCTTTTAAAATTTTAAGTGCATTTTTAGCCATATCATCTACATCGCCCACGTTACTTAAATATCCTGATATTCCATGTACATTTACTTCAGGAATTCCTCCTGTATTGCTGCTGATTACGGGCACATGGCTTGCCATAGCTTCAAGTGCAGCCAAACCAAAACTTTCAGTTTCTGAAGGCAATAAAAACAAATCGGCCAATAATAAATGTTCTTCAGGATTTACCACTTTGCCCAATAATTTTACATCATCGCAGGTGTTTAATTCACGACAAAGTCGCTCTATATGTGTTCTTTCGGGACCATCGCCAATTAAAAGTAATTTGGCAGGAATTTTTTTTCGAATTCTATCAAATACTTGTATAACATCTTCAATTCGTTTTACCTTTCTAAAATTAGAAATATGCATCAATATTTTTTCGCCATTCGGTGCATAAAAATGCTTGTGTTTGCTAGTCTCATCAGGGTGGTTTTTATCATAAATTTTATCGTAATCTTCAATACAAATAAAATTTGGAATCACATGAATTGGTTTGCGTACGCCAAAATGTTTATAGGTATCTTGCTTTAAACTTTCAGATACCGATGTAATGGCATCGCTTTGACTAATAGCAAAAGTAATAACTGGTTCAAACGATGCATCTTTGCCAACCAAGGTTATATCGGTGCCATGTAAAGTAGTAATAAATGGTACTTTTTTACCTTTGCTTGCCAATATTTGCTTTGCCATGTATGCTGCAGATGCATGAGGAATAGCGTAATGCACATGTAATAAATCTAAGTTTTCATAAAGCGCTACATCCACCAATTTACTGGCCAACACAAGCTCGTAAGGCTGGTAATCAAAGAGTGGGTAATTACTTACAGCCACTTCATGATAAAAAATATTTTCCGAAAAATAATCTAAGCGCACTGGCTGGCTATATGAAATAAAATGAACTCGATGGCCTTTTTTGGCTAATGCTTTACCAAGTTCAGTTGCAACAACACCACTTCCACCAAAAGTTGGATAGCAGACAATTCCTATATTCATAAATAATTGATTAATTTAAATTATTAAATAAACCTCAATAGCTTATTAAAGTTCAAAGGTAAATATTTTTAATTTGATGAATTGTATTAAATTCGGACACTAAGCTGCTTCACTTGTAAAAAAATCACAATGAATAGCTTGAAATTATTTTTAATGTTTAGCAAAATATTTTACACAAAGTCAATAATGATGCTAGCTATGCATAGCATTTATCTATTTATGAATTGAATTTTACATCCTTATGAGCTTGCAAAATCTATTAAATTAACCTAAAAATTGAATCTTTTAAATCGCATTAATTTTATTAGTTTAGTTTTGTGTTCATAAAATTATTGAACATGAAAAAACAAATACTCATTATTGTTACCAATGTTTTTGCTATCGTAACAAGCGCCCAAAACACTGATATCCCACTGGCCGAAAATTTAGTGGTAGATGGAATTCCTGCCATATCAAGCAGCATCATTTCAGAGGTTAAAAGCTACACCGAATCAAGAGGAGCTGGATTAGTGAGTTGGCACCCAAAGAAAAAAGAAATGTTGATAAGCACAAGGTTTGGGAATAGCAGTCAATTGCATTATGTAAAAATGCCCGGTGGTGATCGTCAGCAAATCACCTTTTATGATGAGCCTGTTGGAGGTGCAATATATGAACCTAACCATGGCGATTATTTTATTTTTAGTAAAGATATGGGTGGTAACGAATTTGCACAACTGTATAAATTCGATGTTAAAACAAAAAAAGTTGAATTGCTAACTGATGGTAAGCGCTCTCAAAATGGAGGAGTTTCATACAACACCAAAAAGAATTTAATAGCATATTCATCAACAAGTAGAAATGGGAGCGACAGAGATTTTTATTCTATGGACCCTTACAATCCTGCAAGCAATAAATTAATCTGTGAAAATAAAGGTGGCGGTTGGAGTATTGTTGATTGGTCATTAAATGATGAGCAATTGCTTGTGCAAGAAGGCTTATCAGTAAATGAATCTCGTTTGTATATGATTGATATAAAATCTGGAACTAAAACTAGATTACTTCCTGAAAAAGATGAAAGAACAACTTATGAAGGATTAAGTTATTCACGCGATGGTAAAGGCATTTACCTATTGACTAATAAAGATAGTGAGTTTAATCGCTTAGCCTATTATGAACTTGCAAGTAAAAAATTTACTTTTATTTCAGCAGCTATGAATTGGGATGTTGAATCTTTTTCATACACCGAAGATGGGAGTAAAATTGCCTTTAGTACGAATGAAAATGGCCTTTCAAAATTATATATATATACCACATCTGATCAAAAAATAAGTGCAGTTTCTCAATTACCTAATTGCACTATAGGAGGAATGGATTTTACTGAAGATGGCAGTTCCTTGGGACTAACCATAAACGCATATAATTCTTCATCTGATGTTTACGAATATCAATTAACCACACAAAAATTAATTCGTTGGACAGAAAGTGAGCTAGGTGGGATGGATGTTTCAGGCCTAAATGAGCCAGTATTAGTAAAGTGGAAATCGTTCGACAACAAAGAAATTTCTGGATTTTTATATAAAGCTGCATCGAGGCATAGTGGCAAACGTCCAGTAATTATAAATATACATGGAGGCCCCGAAGGCCAGAGTCGCCCAGGATTTTTAGGGAGAAGTAATTATTATTTAAATGAATTAGGTATTTCCATTATTTATCCAAATGTACGTGGTTCCGAAGGTTATGGAAAAACATTTTTAGATGCTGATAACGGATTTAAAAGAGAAGAATCGGTTAAAGATATTGGTGCTTTACTTGATTGGATTGCCACACAACCCGATTTAGATAAAGACCGTGTCATGATTATGGGAGGAAGTTATGGTGGCTATATGACTTTAGCTTGCTCATTTTGGTATGCCGATAGAATTAAGTGCGCCATTGATGTAGTAGGTATTTCCAACTTTAATACTTTTTTAAAAAATACCGAAGGTTATCGAAGAGATTTACGTAGAGTGGAATATGGTGATGAAAGAGATCCAAAAATGGCGGAGTTTTTAGAAAAAATTTCGCCTACAAATCATGTGGCTGAAATGAAAAAACCAATGTTTATTGTTCAAGGTGGCAACGACCCACGAGTTCCAGCTTCAGAGGCAATTCAAATGCGTGATAGAATAAAAGAAAATGGTGGAAAAGTATGGTTTTTAATGGCTAAAGATGAAGGTCATGGGTTTAAAAAGAAGAATAATATTGATTACCAGTTTTACTCCACAATTGCATTTATTAAAGAGTACTTGTTGAAGTAAATTATTTTGGGCAATGTACTTGCATTTGATGTTTATCAAATGCAAGTACCCGGGCTGTTCACTCCCGCATGGCGGGATAGTTTCCATCCCTATTGCAGCTTTGAGCTAGTATTTAAAGATTGGAGCTTTTAATTACAATACATGGTAAAATCTATCTTCATAATCTATATTATTTTCATACCTATAGTTTGCCAGGGGCAACAGGTGCAGCTTTTTAGTGAAAGCCTCAATCAATATCAAAATATTAGAGACTTTTGTATCACAGAAAGTGGCGATGAGGCTTATTTTACCGTCCAAAGTCCTAATCAGGATTTATCACAAATTGTATCTATTAAAAAGAATGAAAGTACTTGGGGAGAACCAGTATTATTACCTTTTTGCAATCAGTTTATGTATTTGGAGCCTTTTTTATTTAATCATGATTTGGAACTTTATTTTGTATCTGATAGACCGCTTGCTGATACAAGTGATACTAAAAAGGATTTTGATATTTGGGTTGTAAAAAGAAAAGATAAACAAAGTGCATGGTCAAAGCCAGTTAATTTGGGCAGGCCTGTAAATTCAGAGTTAGATGAATTTTATCCTTCCTTAGCTAACAATAAAAATTTATATTTTACCAAAGAAGCCCCAAATGGCAAAGGTAAGGATGATATTTATTTTTGTAAATGGAATGCAAGTAATTATGAAATCCCTGTTTTGTTGAGTGACAGCATTAATACTGAAGGGAATGAGTTTAATTCTTTTATTTCCAAAGACGAATCGTTTTTAATATTTACCAAATACAATGCAAAAGATGGTTTTGGGAGTGGCGATTTATACCT
>DAORKI010000138.1:0-7839 GCA_035439485.1 Bacteroidia bacterium | reverse complement strand
ACAATTTTTGTTTGAAGAGTAAAATAGGCGCTGCAACAAAAATTCCGTTAATTATAAATGAAGTTATACCTTCTTTGATTTCTCCTTCATTTATCATACCTGCTCCAGGCAATAAAAATTGTAATAAAACAGATTTATTTTCGGTGGATTCAATATCATAGTTTTTTAATTGTTGAAAAACCAAGGTAGTGTCTTTATTTAAATAAAAAGCCATCTTTCTTAATTCATTTTTCAGTTCTTCGATTTGAGTTTCTTCATTCATGCAAATGGCTTTTAAGAAAGATTTATTTTTTTCAAAACCATGTAAAGAATCTTTATTCAAATATTCAATGCAACTGTTGTAAAGACCATAACCAAAAAGGATTTCTTGAATATGACTATAAAAAGAATGGTTTGATAGTACTTTCGGATTTAGTTTTTCAATGCGTTGGAGGTCTTGCAAAGCCAGTTTTGGTGCTGCATTCTCTAAATTAAGTTTTACTTTTTGCATTAATAGTTGGTATCTGTCATCCTCGTTTTTTGTAGCGAAAAATGAATATTCCAGCTTCAGTAATTCAAAAGCCAAACTGTCATTATGATTGCCGTTTGAATTAGTTTTGCCATCACTAACATTGGCTAAGGTAAAGCTAGTTATGCAACTGATAAAAGCAATAATCGTGTATTTCATTTTTCAATTGTGTTTTTAGTTTTTTTATCAATGCCTTTTTTGAGATAATGGTTCCATAAAGGTTTGCCATATAAATTGGAACAAATACAATTGCAGCTAACCATGTTCCAGTGCTCATCAATCCAAATCTTATGATACACTCCACCAAAGGTCCAGCACTCATTACATTTAATATTAGCATCGCAGTAGCTTCTGAGTTTTGCATTAGGTAATACTTTCCTGTCCCTGGTATGATAGATGATAATAAAGCAGCAATTAAAACCGATTTCTTTTCTAATTTCTGTGCTTTATTTATGGTATTCAAAAATTCTTCATTTTGATTTGGCGAGCGTACATTTCCTTGTAAGAAATTAATGATATCTTTAAGTAAAAATAGCTTTTGAGTTGATAATTTATATTGTTCAAGTTTTGTATATGCTCCCAAATAATAATGCTGAAGATGAAGCGAAACTGCGCCAAAAAAAACATGCATTAAATCGTTGGTATCCTTAGCAAAAAATTGGTTTGATGCGAACAACAGGGTATCATTGTACTTTGCCGAAAGATACATCATATCCTTACACGACAAAGCATTTGAATCGTTTGACAAATCAATTTTTTTATAATAAGCCAACCTTTCAATTTCTAAATTTTCTTCAAATAAATGATGTAAGAAATTTTTGTTGGTAACAAGTTTATGTTGTGCTAATGCAACATTAAAATGATGCGAAAACATAAGTAAAATAGCTATAAAAAAGCTTTTACTCATAACTATTTAAATCATCAATAAGTAAATGTTCCTTTTTATCGAATAAACTTGACAAATCAACATAAGTATTTTGCGAGGCTCCGCATCTACTCACTCTATCGATTCCTAATAAAAATCCTTTAAAAAAACCAAAGTGAGAAATACCCTCCTTCATAAATTGAGAACAGGAAGAATTAAATTCACAATTTGCTGAAATTTGTTTTGAAATATGTTTTTTGTAGAAACCAAGTTTAAGCTCCTTTTGCGGAGAGTTTGACATTTGGGTATTTATTTGATAAACTTTAAATATATTTTCCAGCTTAGTATTTGAGCTACTTTGAGCTTTGCTAAAATTAGTCTTAAAACTAAATAATAAATATAAAATTAAAATACCTTTATTCACGATTGTTAATCAAACTAAAAGAAAGCAAACTTAAATAAAATGAAATGCATTTCGCATTTTAAAAAAATTAAATTTGTAACCCTATTTTTAATTGAAATGAAATGGCAAAGATAAAAAAGCAAGATGCACTCGATTACCATTCAAGTGGTCGACCAGGTAAAATTGAAGTTGTTCCTACAAAACCCTATAATACTCAGCGTGACTTAACATTGGCATATTCGCCAGGGGTAGCGGAGCCTTGCTTAGAAATTGAAAAAAATCCTGAGGATGTATATAAGTATACTGCAAAAGGAAATTTAGTAGCTGTTATCAGCAATGGTACTGCTGTTTTAGGACTTGGAAACATAGGACCAGAAGCATCGAAACCTGTAATGGAGGGCAAAGGTTTATTGTTTAAAATTTATGCTGATATTGATGTATTTGATATTGAAATTGCTGAAAATGATGTTGATGCCTTTGTTAAAACAGTCAAAGCTATTAGTCCTACATTTGGTGGCATTAATTTAGAGGATATTAAAGCTCCCGAATGTTTTGAAATAGAAAAACGCCTCAAAGAAGAACTAGATATTCCCTTAATGCATGATGACCAGCATGGCACAGCTATTATAACCAGTGCGGCTCTGCTTAATGCCTTGCTTATTAGTGGAAAAAAAATAGAAGAAGTTTATATTGTAGTAAACGGTGCAGGAGCTTCGGCTATTTCTTGTACAAAATTATACTTGGCTCTTGGTGCAAAAAAGGAAAATATTGTTATGCTCGACAGTAATGGTGTAATTAGAAAGGACAGAGAGAATTTAGATGAAACTAAAGCTTTTTTTGCTACCTCCAAAAACCTAAACACCTTGGAAGAAGCCATGGTTGGTGCCGATGTATTTTTAGGTTTAAGCAAAGGAAATATTGTAAGCCAAAATATGCTTAAAACTATGGGAAGTAAACCCATTGTTTTTGCATTGGCTAATCCAGATCCCGAAATTTCATATGCCGATGCTGTTGAAGCCAGACCCGATGCCATAGTGGCTACAGGCAGAAGCGATAATCCAAATCAAGTCAATAATGTGCTTGGATTCCCATTTATATTTAGAGGCGCTTTAGATGTTAGAGCAACTAAAATAAATGAAGAAATGAAATTAGCAGCAGTTTATGCATTAGCGGAATTAGCAAAGGAAGCAGTACCAGAAAATGTAAATTTAGCGTACAACTCAAAAAATATCACATTTGGAAAGGACTATATTATTCCAAAACCAGTAGATAATAGATTAATTTACAAGGTGGCGCCAGCTGTGGCCAAAGCAGCAATAGAGTCGGGTGTTGCTCGATATCCTATCACTGATTGGGAGGCTTATGAAAATGAATTAATTCAGAGATTAGGCCTAGACAATAAATTAATGAAAAATATTACGTTAAGGGCAAAACAAAAACCTCAACGCGTAGTTTTTGCTGAAGCTGATCATTATAAAATTTTAAAAGCAGCACAACAAGTGAAAGACGAAGGTATTGCTATACCAATTCTTTTGGGTGATACTGAAAAAATTACCAAACTAATTGCTGATAATAATCTTGATTTAAAGGACATCCAAATTATAGATATTCGTCAAAAAAACTTTGAAGAAAAAAGAAATTACTTTGGTGATTTGTTTTTTGAGAAAAGAAAAAGAAGAGGTTTTACTTTGTTCGAAGCTCGGAAGGCAATGCTTGAAAGAAATTATTACGGTGCTATGATGGTTGAAACTGGCGAAGCAGATGCCATGATTAGTGGTTTAACCAGAAAATATCCTGATACCATTCGACCATCACTTCAAATTATAGGTGTACAAAAAGAGATAGGCATGGTAGCGGGTATGTACATTATGGTTACTAAAAGAGGGCCTGTATTTTTTGCTGATACTACCATCAATACTAATCCAACAGCTGAGCAATTGGTAAAAATTGTTTTGTTAACAGCCAATGCAGTTCGTTTAATGAACATTGTTCCTCGAATAGCCTTACTTTCATATTCAAATTTTGGCTCAGTTGATAATGCTGATACTCGTATTTTAAGAGAAGCAATTACAATACTTCATAATGATTACCCTGATTTAATTGTAGATGGAGAGGTGCAGGCCAATATTGCTTTAAATAAAGATTTAATGGAGGAACAGTTTCCATTTTCTCCTTTAAAAACTGGCAATGTAAATACACTCATTTTTCCTAATTTGGCTTCAGGGAATATTGCTTATAAATTAATGCAAGAAATGGGCACAGCTGAAGCTATTGGACCGGTTTTATTAGGCTTAAAAAAATCAGTTCACATTTTACAATTAGGAAGTAGCGTACGCGAAATTGTAAATATGGTGACTTTGGCTGTGGCTGATGCTCAGGTTAAAAACAATGTTTTTGGGTAACATCGTCAATCATGCTTAATAATTTAGTATCAGCACATTCCGCTATTGTTAAGCAAACTGCAGTTTCACTTGGTTTCGACTTTTGTGGAATATCAAAAGCTGAATTTCTTGAAGATGAAGCATATAAATTAGAACAGTGGCTAAACTCAAATTATCATGGAAAAATGAGCTATATGGCGAATCACTTCGACAAGCGATTAGACCCAAGAAAACTCGTTCCTGGCGCTAAAAGTGTGATTTCGTTAATGATAAACTATTTTCCTAATCAAACACAAATTCATGACGATGCCCCAAAAATTAGCAAATATGCCTATGGTAAAGATTATCACGAGGTAATCAAGACTAAATTAAATCAATTCATTGAAAAACTGAGAACTGAAATTGGAGCAATCGAAGGCAGAGCATTTGTAGATTCGGCACCTGTAATGGACAAAGCTTGGGCAAAGAGATCAGGCATGGGTTGGATGGGTAAAAATACCAACATCATAAATAAAAATAAAGGTTCGTTTTTTTTTATAGCAGAATTAATAACCGATTTGCAACTCAATGCCGACCATGCAGTTAAAGACTACTGTGGCACCTGCACTAAATGCATTGATGCCTGCCCAACTGATGCTTTGTTTAACCCATATCAAATTGATGCAAGTAAATGTATAAGCTATTTGACCATTGAGTTGAAAGACCAAATTCCTACTTCCTTTAAAGGACAATTTGAAAATTGGGCTTTTGGCTGTGATATTTGTCAAGATGTATGTCCTTGGAATAGGTTCTCAAAACCGCATCAACATAAAGAGCTCAATGCAAATGAAAACATGTTGCAAATGAATGCAAATGATTGGTTTGAAATAACCGAAGAGGTTTTTCAAAAAGTATTCCGAAAATCGGCTGTAAAGCGCACAAAGTACGCTGGATTAAAGCGAAACCTTAATTTTATTAGCTTTTCGTAACATTGCGACACACCTCAATAATTACATCGCGATATTGATATCCAAAAGTACTCAAACACCAAAATTTTAACATAGTTTTTTCTTCCCATACTAAAAGATTATAAGCTTTGGTGAGTTCTTTTCGAAACAACGATTTATCAAAACTAACTTTGGTTAATATTTTTTTACTAAGATCAAGCATTTTAGACATTGCAAAAATATTAGATGTGAATACTTTAATAAAATTGGAATTCCTCCATTTTTACTTATTTCATAAACTCAAAATTAAAGAATAATTTCTGAGATAACAAAAAATTTGAACTATTTTAACCAACAAAATAATTTAAAATTAAAACTTGCTAAATTTAAATTATGCCAATTGCATTTAGTTTTTAGTCCAACAAAAAAAATAATTTGCAAGGGTTTATACCAATAGTACCCGAAATTAGTACAATATTGCATACCACATTTTGACTAAATAGAGAGTGTAATGGGTATTTACACTATAATCAGCTAAGTTGTTTAATAGCAACACGATATATAATTATAAACAATTCAATTTTAATTTTAATTTTTAATAGGTTATATTTGGACCATGGAATTGAAGATAGACAGCTATATTCTAACATTGTTATTTAATCACAATTGTGTGATTATTCCTACCTTTGGTGGATTTGTTGGCAATTATAAAGGTGCTGAAATTCATCCAACCCAATATATATTTAACGCACCTAGGAAGCAATTAGCTTTTAATAAAAACCTTACCATTAATGATGGTTTATTAGCAAACCATATTGCGCAAACCGAAAAGCTCAGTTATTCTGAGGCCCTTGAAATTATTGACAAGGAGGTATTCAAGCTTAAGCATTTGCTTCAATCAGGCGAAAAAATATGTTTACAAAATATTGGTTTTTTAAAACTTGATGTAGAGAAAAATATACAATTTAGTCCTTCTTCAACTACAAATTTTGAAACATCATCATTTGGTTTACATAGTTTTCAATCAAGCGCTATTAAGCGTGGAAACTATGCAAATGATTTAGGCAAAACATTTATTGATCGTCCTTCAATTAAAGCAAATAAAGGTTTTAAAAAGTATAAAAAATTTATCATTCCTGCTTTAATTTTACCCATTGCTCTTCTATTATATATAAGCCCAGTAGCTGGAATTTTTAAAGAAAAAGTACAAATTCAAACATCAGGATATTTTAGCAGTAACCCAACTGCCCTATACAAACCTATAAAACATGAATTTAATTTGGTAGCATCCGAATTAAAACCATTGCAAACCTTAGCTTCAGCTGAGCCAACTGTATTGGTAGAACCTAAGAATGAAATTGCTGTTGCTGAAACAAGCCATGTTGAAACTCCAATTGTTCAACCCATTGAAACACCGCTGCAAGGTTCTTACACGCTTATTTCTGGTTGCTTTGCAGTTTTGCAAAATGCCGAAAAACAAATTGAACATTTAAAATCAAAAAACATAAATGCATCCATCATTGGAAAAACAAAAACCGGACTATTTCGTGTAGGTTGTGGTAGTTTTAATTCAGCTACTGAAGCCAATGAAGCCATGATGAATTTAAAAGCCCAACAAACTGATGTTTGGGTATTGAAAAACTAAATTTCAATCCACAGCATGAAATCAAATTCAATCCTTCATGAATTAAACGAAAGTGCTGAAATTCTTCAAATCTTTATTCAAAGTGACCAAGCTTTACAAGCTATTGAAAATGCCATAAAATTAATGAGCAATGCTTTATTAAAAGGCAATAAAATTATTAGTTGTGGTAATGGTGGCTCCATGAGCGATGCCATGCATTTTGCTGAAGAATTGACTGGTAAATTTAGAAACGAAAGGAAATCATTGGCTGCTATAGCCATATCTGACCCAGCATATATTACCTGCACGGCCAACGATTACGGTTTTGAAAAAATATTTTCAAGATTCATTGAAGGCATAGGTAAAGAAGGTGATATACTTTTAGCCATAAGTACCAGCGGCAACTCGGCCAATGTAATTGAAGCAGTTAAAATAGCAAAGGAAAAAAAAATGCCAGTTATTGCATTAACAGGAATGGAAGGAGGAAAATTAGCAGCATTGGTTGATGTTGAAATTCGGGCGCCCCACTCTAAGTTTTCAGACAGAGCACAAGAAATTCATATTAAAGTAATCCATACTTTAATAAAACATATTGAACAAACCGTGTTACAGCAAAGCTAATCAGCGTTTTACAGCCTTAACACTTCAAATTCCATTTTTATTATCAATTGATAGGGCGCACCCTTCCATCCGTGAAAAACTTATGGAAGGGCCGTGCCATCCGCTATATCTTTTTTTTGCAAAGCCGCATGCCCTCTAAAAAAAGGATGCCGCTCCTGTCACTTGCGCAAAAAAATTTTTGAAACAAATGCCCCGCTTTTGTCCTCCTGAACAAAGCGAAGGACCAATCTTCATCTTATCATTTTAACATTTTAAGGAGCAAAAAATAAACTTTGTAGAAAAATAATTTGCTTTTAACAAATCAATTCTTTTATCTTTACATCATCCAACTTAAGTTCTTTCATTAATAATCCTAAGCCCCTATTTTTCATGAAAAATAATCCTAAAACATTATTAACAAAGGCTTTCAGCCTTTTACCCCCCCCATTTTTTAACATATTTTTAATTTTGTTGCTTCTTTTTGCTCATCAAATAGTGCGCGCTCAAGCAAGCTATATTAGCGGAACAACAT
>DAORKI010000137.1:0-7861 GCA_035439485.1 Bacteroidia bacterium | reverse complement strand
GGTAATATCATATCGCTTTTGTGTAATGCTATCAGATTTTATAGCAATCAACAATTTTTGACGATACATATTTAATTGTTTTACCGCCAAATAAATTTCTTGTCTGAAGTTCTGTTCGGCCTGCTCCATTTGTGTTTCAATCAATTCCTGATTAGCAATAGCAGTTTGAATTTTTGCATTTGCTCTTCCCCAATCGATAATGGGAATGTCTATTCCAAATCTTAAACGTTGTTGTTCTAAAGGTTTTGTATACACATCTTCAATTACAGCAGAACTTTGTGTAAGTCCATAAGAAGCATTTAAATTAATATTAAATCTTTCTCCTTTAGCTCTTGCTACCTCGCTTTCTGCTTCTAATTTCTGGCGTTTAAACGATACCATTTGCTGTCGGTTTTTAAGCGCTTCCTCAAGAGCTTTGTTTTCATTAACTTCAAATAGAGGTAATACTTCAGGCGTTGTTAAAACGATATTTTCATCGCCTTTAAATTTCAAATAGGTTTTTAATTGTAAGTTGCTTAGCTCAACATCTAATTCGGCTTGCGCCAGATTTGTTTGAGCGTTCATTACGCTCAATTCCATTTGCAAAAGCTCATTTTCTGCTATCTTCCCTAAATTATATCTTCCCACAGAAATTTTATACAGTGTATCATTATTTGCTAAATTCTTTTGTTGAATTTCTACCATGTTTTGTGCCATCAGTAAATTAAAAAATAGCTCACTGGCTCTGATAGCCACATTTTCCATGTCTTCGTTAAACGCCTTTTGCGATTCTTCATAACGTAATGGTTCAATTTTATTTTGCCATTTTAAACTATTAAAACCAAAGATGGGTTGGTTAAAGCCAACTAAAAAAGGACTCGATAAATAACTTGTTGAGTTGTTGGTTCCAAAAATATCTAACCTGTCGAGCGAACTTCCAACAAATACCTGACCGCCAGTTAAACCAACGTTTTGCGATAAATTTAAATTGACAGAAGAAGTAGACGCACTGCGCAATCTGAATGCGAAAGATCCATCATTTTGAGGTACATTTGAATAAGAGCGTGTTAATTCAGGTAACGTTGAATTTAATCTTAATTGAGGTTTGTAATCGGCTTTATAAGTTTTATAAATCCAATATTTATTTTTAAAAGAAGTGGCAGCCAACTTGGCTTGTGGCGATTGTTGTAATGATAAATCAATGACTTGTTTTAAAGATAAGGTTACATCTTTTTTTTGCGCGAAAATATATGAATTTAACAGCATTCCTAAACCTATAAAAGCCAGGCTGCGAGCATTTATGTTAACTTTTAATTTATTCATATCGAAGAGATTTTATAGGATCCTGATGTGCCGCATTTTTTGCTGGAGTTATGCCAAAAACTAATCCTGTTAATGCCGAAACCCCAAAAGATATAACAATGCTCCACAAGGAAATAATGGTAGGAATATCAGCCACTATTGAGACTACTTTACTTAAAATAATACCTAAGATAATACCTGCCATACCACCTCCTAAACTAATTAATACTGATTCAAATACGAATTGTTGAATAATATCCTTTTTAGTGGCACCAATAGAAAGTCTAATTCCAATTTCTTTAATTCTTTCTAATACAGATGCAAGCATAATATTCATAATACCAATACCTCCAACAAGAAGTGATATGCCAGCAATGGCCCCTAAAACTAAGTTAAAAATATCTTTTGTTCTCTGCTGTTGTTTTAAAAGTAAAATTGGAACAGTAATTTCAAAATCTGTTACTGTAAAATGTCTTCTTTGGAGCAATCGGCTGATGATTTCAGAAGATGCCTCCAATTTTTCGGTATTGGCTAGTTGTATCACTAATCTATCTATTTGATGAATAGATTCTTCCTTTTTTTCCTCTGTTGCGCCCGACTCTTCATCGTTTTGCATCGCAGCAGCGTTTAACATTGCCTTGGTTACAAGAGAACGATTTTTATACCTTATCAGAACTGTTTTTAAAGGTGTATAAACATCCATATTATAATCTCTGATTCCTAAATTTTGCATAGAGTTTTTACTGATTTTTCTTTCTTCTAAAATACCAACAATTTGCAGCCAAACTGAACCACACTTTAAGTAAGAACCTATAGCCTCTTGCTTACTAAAAAACTTGGCCTGCAGATTTTTTCCAATAATGCAAACCTGAGCACCAGTGCGTAATTGCTCAGGATTAAACATCTTACCTTTTTCTAATGTAAAGTTGGTAATCTTAAAAAAATCGGGTTCAACACCAATTAACTTTCCTGTGCGCGATAAACCATCTGCTACAAAATTGGTTTCAACGATAATCTCAGGACTGATACTTACTACATCTGGTAAAATCTCTTTAATGCTTTTTGCATCAAGCAAATTAAGACCTGGTGAGAATTTCTTTTTTTCTTCTTTTTGTGTGTCTTCAACCTTTTCTTCGCTTTGTTCTTTTAAAGGAGTAATTACGATATTATTTACACCAACTAATTTTATTTGTTCTAATATTTCTTGTTTAGCACCGCTTCCAATGGCTAACATCGCAATTACAGCTGCCACACCAAATATGATGCCCAGCGCAGTTAGCAAAGATCTGAATTTATTGGCTTTTATAGCCTCTAAGGCTATTTGAAAGTTAAAATATACCCTTTCGTTCATTGTTATTTTTTACCTTTCAATTTTTCTACTTTCAATTTTTCTTTATCCTCTGGCATCGATAAATAAACCATTTCACCTTTTGCTAACCCTTGTTTAATTACTGCATTATTTTCATTTGTTTGTCCAATTTTTATTTCACGCTTCACAAACGATAAACCATCTTTAACAAAAGCATAGGTTAAACTATCTCCATCATGATGAATAGCTTCGAGTGGAATAAATAATACATTTTTTAATTTTCCAACGATGATGTTATTACCGGTAGTCATGCTGGGTCTGAGTGTGGTATCTTTTTCATTAATTTGAATACTTACTTCAAAAACTTTGGCATCTGACTTTGGATTTTGTTCACCAACATTGGCCACAGCTGTTACTATGCCTGTCAACTTTTTATCAGGATAGGCATCAAGCGTAACTTTAACTTTTTGATTCATTTCTACTTTTCTGATGTCAACTTCGTTAACATAGGTTTTACTAATCATGGTGCTTAAATCTGGAAGTGTCGCTACCGTTGGCTCCCATGGACTAACACTACTACCTACACCTTTCTTTTTACCATTCCACTCTCGCTGATAAATCACCATTCCATCTTTTGGTGCTACAACAGTAAATTCTTTCAAGGCATTGTTAAGCATTTCTAACTTGTTATTGGTTTGGCTTAAAGAAGCTGATACCTCTTGCATTTTAGCGGCTAATTGTTTTTCTTTAATGAAGTAATTTTTTTTTGCCTGCTCAAAGGTGCGTTTGCTTTTTTCCAGATCTAATTGCGCTTGCCTGATAGTGGCTGGTGGCTCAAAGGCCGATTGTTCCAGAATAATTTCTTTTTGTTGTAAATCAAATTGCATATTAATCATATCATCACGCGACTGACGCATTTGCAATGTGGTATCTAATTTAGTTTGGGTAAACTGGCTTTGAATTTTATCTAATTCGCTGGCTGCATCTCTCAACTTAGTTGAAATCTCTGCTTTGTCAAGTGCAGCAACATAATCACCTTGTTTTACATTAGTTCCTTCAGGTACCAAATCAGATATTTTTATTTGCCAAATGCCCAGCTGCCTTACAGATGATGGCCCCTGAATGTCAACAGAATTCTTTGCTTCAAGTTCACCAGTGGTAAAAACATTAATTTCAAATTCGCCCTGTTGTACTTCTGTAAAAACATCACTTTCATTTTTAGATGCACTGAAAAAATATTTGTATGAAACAAATATCAGTACGATAATAGCGACAGATATAATTAACCTTTTCTTAGACATAGCTTAAATAATATGTTACAAACATAAAACAATAACTCAATTTTAAAAGTATCAACTAAAAAAATTAGGATTTATTTTGAACTTTTAATTAGATTTGAAGATTAATTTAGAAATATGAAAATAAAAACTATTGCCTTTTTGCTGTTAACCAATGTTTTAATTCAAATTGAATTAAGCGCACAAAATAATTTGAGTAACGATCATGTCAATGGTCAATTGATGATTCAACTATACAAGGGGACACATATCAATGAATTTATTGCTTCTTTCAATCCTAATTATGGACTCAAAGTTGAGCAACAACTTTCAGAACCATTGGCTATCTGGTTGCTTTCATTCAATGAAAATAATGTGAATGAAAATGAAATTTTACAAAAAATTAATTCACATCGTCACATAAAAGCAGTTCAGTTTAATCATTATATCGAAGAAAGAGTTTTGGAACCTAATGACCCTTCATACGTTGATGGTACACAATGGGATATGAACAACACAGGACAAAATAGCGGTACAAATGATGCTGATATTGATGCGCCAGAGGCATGGGAATTATGCACTGGTGGCATAACTTCTGCCGGAGATACTGTGGTGGTTGCGGTTGTTGATGGTGGTTTTTTTCTTGCGCATCAGGATCTTAATTTTTGGAAAAACTATGCCGAAATCCCTGGTAACAGTATTGATGATGATAACAATGGTTATGTGGATGATGTGAATGGTTGGAATGCAGGATCAAATAGCGGTAGTATTGCTTCTTCATCACATGGAACGCATGTTTCAGGTACTGTTGCAGCAAAAGGAAACAATAATTTAGGTGTAGCTGGAGTAAATTGGAATGCCAAGGTAATGCCAGTGATGTATGGAAGTGCATCTGAATCAAATGTAGTAAACGCTTATAGTTATGTTTTTAAACAACGCCAAATTTATAATCAAACAAATGGTGCACAAGGTGCTTTTGTGGTTTCAACCAACGCTTCATTTGGAATAAATAATGGAAGTCCATCAAACTATCCAATTTGGTGTGGAATGTACGATTCACTTGGTACAATAGGTATTTTGAGCGCAGGTGCAACTATGAATAATAATTCAGATGTTGATGTTACAGGTGATATTCCAACTGCTTGTCCTCAAGAACATTTAATTACGGTAACTAATACTAATAGAAATGATTTGAAAAGCACTAACCCAGGTGCTGCCTATGGATTAACAACTATTGATTTGGGCGCTCCAGGCACGACAATTATAAGTACATATCCGAATAACGCATATAATAGTATATCAGGTACTTCTATGGCAACGCCACACGTAGCTGGTGCTGTAGGTTTAATGATCTCTGCGGCATGTCCAGAGCTTTTACAAGACTATAAGAATTATCCCGATTCTATTGCGCTTTTATTCAAAGATTTTATGCTAGACCATGTTGATCCAAATGCAGATTTGCTAAATAGAACAGTTACTGGGGGGCGCTTAAATGTACACAATAGCTTAGTAGCCATCAATAATTACTGCTTGCTTACATCAAATCAATTGAAAAAAATTGGCGAAAGTTTAATAAAGGATTTTGATATTCAACCCAATCCAGCGCAAGCATATTTACAATTATTTTATAATTTGCCTGTAAGTGGCAATGTACAAATTAATGTTCTTGATATGGCTGGTCGAAGCATTAAACAAATGCAAAGAACTAATTTCAGCGAGGGTTATCATAGCCATATTGTTGATGTACAAGATTTAGAAGCGGGCATATATTTTATTCAATTACAAATTGGTGATAGCCAAAGTAGCGTAAAGAAGTTTATTAAAAATTGACATAAAATTGATTAATATAAGGTATGTAATATAATTATTTCAAATGAAGCTTATATTAAATACCCTTTTAAAACTACCATTATATTTAATGGTAATAGCAATTACATTTATTTTTATTGCCTGCAAAAAAGATAAGAAAAATCCTGTATTAAACCTTATTGGAGATGCAATATTAGAAATCACGTACGATTCCATTGCCCTTGACCCGGGTGCAGAAGCCATTGATGAAACCGATGGAAATATTACAAATAAGATTATCAGCGACTGGAGTACTAAAGTAAATATAAAGCAAAGAGCGAGTTATATTGTATCCTATAAAATTGCCGATAAAAGAGCAAACGAAAGTCAGGCTAAAAGAGAAGTGATTGTAAGAATGTGTGGTTCTAATTTTATTGGTAATTATAATAGTGCATGGGCATTAACAGGCACATCTTATACAGGAACTTCATTATATTCAGTAACTGCAGGAGCGCACAGAAATCAGTTTATTATTTATCCTTACGGACCGCATCAAATAGCCTTGAAAGTTAATCTCTCAGGTGATTTTGGCGAAAGTTTAGATTTTAATCAAAGTGATATAGATGTGCTTACCGAAGGATCTGGCACTATTGAAAATAATGGAGCAACCATTAAATTAAATTTTAGACGTACCTATACCAATGGTGCTGTTATTCATGGAACAGAAACTCTGATAAGAATTTAATACTAAATCATTATATTTAACTTAGTAAATAATTGTGCCTTTAACAAGTTTTATAAATAATTATTGAAAATTGATACTTCCTTTTACAGGAATATTAACACTGGAGAGTAAACCAGCTCCATTGCATATTACCGCGGTATATGAAGTGCCATTATTTTTAAAATAAACTTTGCCACTGGTAAGATGAACAGTGCCCAGGCTATAGGTAATTTGCATTGCAACTTCATCTGATTGATCTGGAATTGATCCATCAATACTATAAACTTTTGTTTGATCTGGTGCCGATTTTAGTGTGAGCTGATAATTATTGGAAGAGTTGAAAATTCCATTAACAGTGTAATAAGCGCCTGTATCAGCAGCACCTGCGTTAGCTGTATAAGTTATATTGTTTACAATCATAGTATTTTCCGAAACTGTGCAAGTAGGCACTGCAGGAACTCCTGAAGCACAAGACTCACATTTGCCACCACAATCAACTCCTGTTTCATCCTGATCTTTAATTTTATTAAAGCAATGAGGCGGATAGGGTGAAGATTCATTTTTTCCTAATTCATCAATCTCTGAATTTCTTTTGCAGGAATAAAAATAAACAGCTATCAATAAAAGGAAGACAATTTTTTTCATTTGTTGAAATTAATAGCACTCTAATAAACAAATATACAGTATTTTTTCACATCTGTATATAAGTCTTTCTATTTTAGCTAACATAAATAATATCGATTCTGATTGGGGGAAAAGCAAAAAGAATAGTATCTTGTTTGTTACGCTTGCTATTTTATTTTAAAGTGTCCTGATGCTTCATCGCCTACTTATGCAAGAGATTTAATTATAACCAATGATAGATTTAAGTTTCTTATAACCAAGTTTCAAAAACATGCGCAGCAGATTTTAGCACTTCATTAATGATCAAGCTTGAATAAAAGTAAAGACCTTATTTTCAAAATCAGACCAGTTTCATTTTTTCAAGAAGACAGGTTCAAAGCATCTTATCAAAAATTAAAAAAGACTAAAATATTTTGATGCTGATTATCAGTGCATTTATGATTTAAGTATTCAAAACAAAAATGTTTATAAAGAATTTCAAATCAGGTAACTTACCTTAAAACCTCAATAGAATGGACTTTTTACAACACTAACATTGCTTTGTTCAAAACTCAATGGCATCACTTAAATTTAAAGTACATAGCCTGATAATTTTATTGACGCATTGTAAAAGCAAATTTATTAATCATCAAAAAATACAATTTATGTCAGCAACAAAAATAAGCCGCAAACTCATGACAGATAAGATTAATACAACTTATACTTATAAAGAAGTACTTGAAAAAAGTACTGAATATTTTAATGGCGATGATCTGGCAGCAAGCACATGGGCCAATAAATACGCTATGAAGGATGCAGAGGGTAATTATCTTGAATTAACTCCCGATGATATGCATCAACGTATGGCAAATGAATTTG
>DAORKI010000136.1:0-7950 GCA_035439485.1 Bacteroidia bacterium | reverse complement strand
AAAACCTAAAACTAATACTTACAAAAAAATGGTCAACCTATTTCAGTACAAGACATGACAGTTCCAAATCGACATTTATTCTTCAAAATAGCATCCATAAAGCCAGCGCCTCGCCACCCAAATTTTGGCACATTTGCATTTTTCCATCGCGACAGGCAAATGCAAAAATTGCAAAAGAGCCAAAATTCACCAGCCGCACAGCCCCCGCAAAAACAATAGCAGGTCAATATATGTACTCAGCCAGTGCAATAACGCAAACTAATTCGACCATATCCAAAACGACCAAAGCGCTCAGTTCGACCAACTTACAATTACAAAAATTTGTGAAATGAACTAGACATTAACGACCAACGACTAAAGGTCGAATACAATTTAATTCCAAATTTGGCTAGAAAATAAATTTTAAGGACTTTTATTTTTTACAAGCTATTCCTTAATGTCAAGAACCCGAAAAAAAAGGATAAAGGGAAGCGGGGGCGAAGCCCCTGCTTCCCTTTATAAATTGCCTAAATTTTCAAGCTTTATACTCCAACCCAAAAGTTTTAGTTTGCCAATAAAAGTCTATTAACTGTCGTTTAATATAAGTATTTTTAATATTAATTTTTTTAACACTATTTTGCAATTACAAATAATTGTTTTAGTTTAGCAAATAATTAAGGAAGTTCTTTTCAATAAAAAAACTTGGTAAATTACTATATGTATCACTAAAACGTTTAATCATGAAGACTACAAAGCACCCTTTAAAAAAAGCAAGTCATATTCTATTATGGTCGTCTCTATTATTAATTACAACTGCGTTTTTTCCTCTGGGGCTGAAGGCTAGCCCAACCTTGGCAGGTTTTGATTGTCAATTGATTAATAATTCTGTAAATAACAGTGTTAATGTGAAACAATGTGGCACAGAAATAACTGTGAATATCATCTACCCATTAAGTGGAACCACATTCGATATAGTTACGCTAACTTTTCCAAACTCTTTTCAAATAGTACCGACAAGTTTAAGTGGTGCAACTATATTGGGGGGCATTTCAAGCATTAATCCTGGAATTAATATCCTAACCACAAGTGTACCGGCAGATGCACTTGTGCAACAACGATTTCAATTAGGAAATAGCGGTCAAATGTCAGTAAAACTAAGATACCTGAATTGCAACATGAATAACTCTCCTGCCACATTAAACACTGATTTTCTTTTTTTTGATTGTGATGGTGGTAATAGTACTAATTATTTTCAATTTTCTCCAAATATGTCAGCTCAAGGACTTGACTTAGTTAATAATCAAGCCTGGCAAGTGTTTAGCAACATTAATCTTAACCCAATATCAATAACAACAGGATCAACTGCAAGTCAAAGCACATACCCTGGTAACACAATTGAAAGATTTTTTATCGTTAATATTAATTCTTCAATAATAAATGCATTTGAATTGCAAATAACTGACGAGGATGACCTAGATGAAACAAGTTTGGAAATTATTCCAGCACCTGGTGCAACAGGTTCAACACCATATCCTTTAGCACAATCATTCGGAAATTTTCAAATAAATATACAAAACCCTTTGTATTCTAGTTTAGTTTCCTCAATAGCATTAGGTAATACAGTATATAGGGTGATGTTCAGGCAAACAGGCGTTTTAAATTGTAACAGCTCAAATAATGCAAATGTAACTGCAAGTGTAGTTTGCGGAAATTGTTCTACTAACTATGTAACATCTCAGAGTCCTCTTAACGTTTCTGCCAGTGTGACACCATCAGTAAGTTATTTGGGGAGCACTTTAATTAATACCACTTCATCTGACCCACATGACCTTTGCAATGGAAATTATGAATACGATTTAAAATTTAATATTTCTTCAACGAGTTTAGTTAATTTAGATGGAATTACAATACCTATTAATACTACTTCATTTCAATTTCAGGGAGTTCAAGTGGGCTATTCAGGCAGTTCAAATTTTCTACCCATTAATGCTAATTATATATCTCCACCAGCTTTAAATAATGCTAATGGAAGTATTACTATTGATTTTGACAACTTTTATTATCAAAATACTGGTGGAGGTCTCATACCGGGAATTATACCAGTTGCAAGTGCAAGCCCTAACAATATTAATGGAGCTTGGATCAATGCTACAAATCCAACTTCATTCATTATTAGGATTAAACTTTCTTATTTATGTAGCAACAGCAATAACTGTGTAGATCCGCTAATTAGCTTATCGCCTAATCCTGATTTAATAAAATTTTCATTTAAAAATTCATGTGGTGTATCCTTACCATTGATCAACCTTAATTTAAACAATGTTAATTCTTTACCACCCCAGTCTCCTCCAATTAATACATTTACTACCACAAATTCTAATCCGACAAGTGGACCCAGTGCAATTATGCCTTTTATCTGTAGCATCACCGTACCATCAGCCTCTCCTTTTCAAATAAATGCAAATTCAGTAGAGCAATTGAATTGCAATAATTACACTTATAGATTAGTTTTAAGTTTAAACGATAATGGCACTGTAGGAAGTACAGGTACAATTTCCAATGTTTCCATTAATGGCACTCCATCTCCGGGAGCTGTGCATCAAGACCTAAACAATTATTGGTATATAGATATATCCGGTTCTGGGATAGTTACTTTCGATATTACCGGTGTTCCTTGTCCTAATAATACCCCACCTACAACAGGCCCACCAAGCAATATACCTACCTTTGGAAGTTTAACTTACCTTGCAAATTTACAAGCAGTATGTTCAGATTGCCAAGATTTATGCTACAGAAATATCGGCTGTTCATCACAATTAATTACAGTTCATTGCATAGGTCCTTGTACATCCTATGTTCATACAGAACCGGAATTGTCAATTGAACGTAGGTCATTTGGATGGACAAATTTAAGCGCCTTCAACAATGGACTTAATCCAATTCAAGATATTCAAGCTTACGATAATATTTATAATGCGCTTTCTCCTGCAGAAAGAGAAATACAAATAATGAGTTTGTATCCTTATGATATTTTCAATATTGAATCAATTGGAACAGTTAATCCAATTTCTTTAACTGAAAATCACACAAGTTTAACATTTGAAGTAATGTTTGAAGATTTTAATATTCCGGGGGCTTCCTTAACCGGAGATTTTTTTAATCTTCTTTATTATAAAGCTGAATTTATTCCAATTTTACCTAATGGTACTCAATTAACCGCCATAACAATTTCTAACGAAATTGGTTCTTCATATATTCAAGTTCCGGTTACATTTCCTCCGGCAGTTCCCTCTCAATATGTTTTTCCATATCCTAACGATATGTTTATTCGAAAACTAACTTGGGATGCAGCGACACTTAATTCTGTTGCTGGAATTAATATTAATGATTTAACTAATTATCAGTTTGAAGTCAGATTGAAAGCAACATTTAGAGTATTTGAAAATGCAAATATTACTAATCCGGGTAATTATCCTATGCTTTTGCAATGTCAGTTTACCTCTAAATCAAATGATGGAACAAATAATCATGAATATGTTTCATGTGACCCTGCTGGAGATAACATCAACGTGTTAATTCCTGAGGTTGAAATTGTTCAAAATGCAAATGGCGTTTCAAATGGGGTTGATATTTTATTACCTGGAACCACACCCAATGTAGTTGTAGGAACTGTGCCCGATGAGGTTTGTAAATTTGGAAATGCAATTGGTATAACTCATAAAGGAGGTAATGGCTTAGGGATTGATTTTACACCTGAATTCCGTCCGCTAAGTGCTTGGCCAGATCAAATTATTTCACCAAACTTATATAATGTAAGTGATTATATTAATGGCGCAACAGGGACACAGGTAATTGATGATGATGTGACAGCCTCAACTTATCATAATTTAAATAATAATTTACATATATTACCAGTGCAGCAAAGGCATGAAATTGGGAATAACGATTGTCAGGCCTTAGTTTATATCTTTGACAAGGACTGCCCAAATCAAGGAACACCTGGTCCATTATTGGATTTACCTCCTGTATCAATTGATAAATATGCCTACCTAAATTCAACCCATAAACTGCAAGATTATCCCAGCACAATCGACCAATTTATAAGTCCAAATACAAGCCAAATTAATATTCCATCATCAAGTTTAGATTGTTCTACGATGCATAATTTCCCGGGAACAACTGTACCAATTAGTATTCCTAATGACCAATATATTTATGAATTTGATTTATTTATACCGACACAAGCTTCGGGATTGCCATTGGCTTTAAATATAGCAAGTAATGATTTGAATATTACAGTTACTGATTTTATTTTTAACAATACTCCTCAAACACTGAATAATGAGTGGTATCTTTTTCAAAGTTTTACAACAAATTCCGCTACTTCTGGGGGGTTTAATGCAAGTATTAAAATAAGTTTACCGGCAAATGATCCATGTTATTCTTCAGCATTTAACATTACTTTTACATGGGCTGTTTTTTGCGATTACAGCACTCAAATAGACCCATTTACAACTAACATTCCTCCTTTTATTAGTCCACCGTGTACCTTTTGCTCTGAAACTAGGACATTTCAAAAAGGGATAACAAATGCTGGAGATTTAATTACAAGTAATAGTTTTTCGCATGATGGTTGTAATTTAAAGTGGGAATTAGTATTAACAAATCCGTCTTGGCTGCCGGAAATAACCTTTAATAACCTTGAATTATACCTTAATACAGGATTGATTTGGCAATCGGGTCAAGCCATAACCCCAAGTCAAACATATAATCTAGCGCCTACATTTACTTTACTTAGTACTCCGGGTTTCAGTTTTAATAGTGTTATGACGGCTATTACTTTATCAAATATTTCAATTTTATCTGGTGAAAGTATCACTTATAACCTACTTTTTTCAATTTCTGAAAGCTACTGCAACTCTATCGTTAATAGTCTTAACCAGCCCAATCCACCGCCTGTAATTACAGCATTTTTTGATGGAAATACGGTTTGTAATAATGACTTTGAATTCTTGCCATCATTACCCATAGATGTAACAAATCAAAATTCATCAATAAGTTATTTAATAACACATGGTTGCTGTGAGGCCAACCCCCATGTGGAAATCATCCATGCATGTGCCAATAGTGCACCAAGTAGCTATGGATCAATTGAAATTACAAATCCAAATAGTGACCCTACATTAATGTATGACATTAATTTAAGTGACATTGGATGTTCTTTCATGTGTAACTCATATAATGTTGGATATGGTCCTACAACAATAATTAGCGGTTTACCAATTGGAACTTACTTTTTAGAGATTACAAATCCTAATACCGGGGGATATTATACTCAAATTTTTGAAATCGAAGATTATTCTTTCACTGTTGACCCGATTATTGCTAATAATAGTACCATTTGTTTGGGTACTGATGTTGTGCTTACTGTAGGTCAAATAACAAGTGCAAATATAATTCCAACTTCGCTTTTTAATTACAGTTGGACTCCCGGAACAAACCCCAATAGCAACAGCGTAACTGTTACTCCAACAACTGCAGGTATAACAACTTATGACCTTACTATTGATAACGGTTCTTGCACAGCAAATGCTTCAATAGATATAACAGTTAACTCGCCACAAGCGCCAACCGCTGCGGGCGTAACCATTCCAATAAACACTTCTACAACTTTAACTGTTACCGCACCCATTGGAACAGGAATAACTTTTCAATGGTTTGCCGACCAAGCAGGAACAACGCCATTAGGCACTCCAAGCGCAACTTATACTACACCTCAATTAGCAACTACAACAAGTTATTGGGTTCAAACGCTGGAAAATGGTTGTTCAAGCACTTTAGTAGAGGTAATAGTAGAAGTGGTAGATTATTGCCCCGGAACGCCTATTACAGGGCTATTATCAACATTTTATACTGCAGGATCAATGGTCACTAATACTAATTTTTCATTAAGCGGAACCCTTACCATTGATCATGACATTGTGTTTGTTGGATGTGTTTTCAAATGTAAAGAAGGGGCTAAAATATATATTAATCCTAATGCAAAAGCTACATTCAGGAATTGTACTTTAGAGGCTTGCAATTTTCAATTATGGGCAGGTATTGAGAATGCAGGAACTGTGCACATTTTAGACGCCACTACAATTTCAGGGGCTGAATACGGCTTATTCATTAACAACAGTATATTTAATGAAGTAAGGCAAAGTACTTTTTCTGATAATTATGAAGGAATAAGGATCACTTCTTCTACTAATACTTTAGAGTTTTTTAATTCTGAAAATAATTTTACTAACCTTAATCAACTTTTACCACATTGGATTCCTGCGAATTCTTCTCTATGGGCTATTTGTGGAATACACTTGTTATCGGTAGGCTGGCTGGTTAATATTGACCAGTCATACTTAGTTTCCACTGGCACTCATTTTGAAAAAATAAACTGTGGCATATTTTCTACAAATACTGATGTTTCTGTTCATAATTGTGCTTTTAATGATATATATGATAAATACCCTAATAACATTTTTTATAATGATGGCTGTGGTATATATCAGGAATCTATTAATGGGAATAATAATAGCTTAACAGTTAAACCATATCAAGGCATCACGCATTCTCAAATGTTTGTACATTGTTTAAATGGTATTTCCATTAGAAATTCCAACGCTACCATGCGATATCTTGGATTTTATGGTTGCAATACGGGAATTTTAGGTAATTTAGCATTTGGCAAAAGAGTTATAATGGAATACAATTACATAGAAGCCAAACGTTTTGGTATTGATTACAATTTAATTGATGATGTTAATTTATTTGTTATTAATCATAATGAGATTAATTTGAATACCATCAAATCAATTGCTGGCATTAGGCTCAATGCTGCAAGCCCTAATCCTACTTCAACCAGCAATATCAAAGTACAAGACAATGATGTTATAGTTAATAATGGGTTCAGTGGAATTGAGGCATCTAGTATCTTCCATCCTAAATTAAATCAAAACAGAATAACTAGAGAGCTTGTGCCTAGTAATGGTTTTTTGCCTGTCAATTCAAATTGGGCACATATCAGAAGTAATGCATCCGATGGCATTGATGTAAGCTGTAACAACACTTTTATGGGTAATAATCCCAATCATATCATTGATGGGGATGGTGCCGATATTCAAATTAATCAAAGTAAAAAAAGCTGGGTGGCCTGTAACTATACAGAAGGTATATCACACAAAGGATTAGAGTTTGCTGGTTTATGTTTATCAAGTACAATTCAAACTAACGAAATTGGGAGTCATGGAATTGGATTATATTTTGATAATACTGCCGATGTGGGCATGCAACCTTTAAATTTTGGTGATGCACCAAAAGGTAATAGGTGGATTGGCAGTTATAATAACTCCCGTAATAATGCACCTGCTGTCAATGAAAATATAACTAATGCTTTTGTTATACAAAATAACCAATTTGGTGTTAATGGAGCTCAGTTTACTGATTTTTGGCCAGATAATTACCCGGACAATGACCCTAACTTAAACTTGGGAGTGAATTGGTTTGTAAATTTACCATACGATCCATTGCCGCCTTGCGCAGGCGGCTATTGCCCGGGCAAACCAGCCAACACTGGTTCTTCTTCAACATTAAGTCATCGTATGGCTGTTGCTATTGGCGCTTTGGTTAGCAGTGGATATCCTGTTGAAACCAAATGGATGCAAGAGTATCAATTGATGAAAGAATTAGAAGATAATGACAGTTTACGTAATAGCAATGACACTTTGCTGCAGTTTTATAACGATTCTACTAAATTGAATTTTAAAAAGCTGTATGCGGTTAAAGACACCTTGAATTTAACTCATCTAAATGTTGATAGTATTATGATTCAAGTTCACTTGAATGATAGTTTATTGAAGATCATTGATGAGGAAATTGCAATCCAAGTGTTGTTAATGAACGATAGTTCCTTAGCAGATACAGCAAATTTGA
>DAORKI010000135.1:0-8144 GCA_035439485.1 Bacteroidia bacterium | reverse complement strand
ATAATCTTCTCTGTTTCTCTGGTTTCTCTGTGGTGCATCATTAGCAAACCATTTTTTTCACCACGGAGATACGGAGATACTGGAGGAAAATGCCATCACTACAAATAATCTTCTCCGTTTCTCTGGTTTCTCTGTGGTGCATCATTAGCAAACCATTTTTTTCACCACGGAGATACGGAGATACCGGAGGATTATCCTTGGATGATTCTTTTAAATCCGTTGATCAATTTTACTTCATTAAAGTTAATTAAAAACCCTATTTTTTTATTTGCCAGTTTTAAATAGGTTATTATTTGTGCATGATGGATAGGTAATACTACTTCAACAGCTTTTAATTCGATAATATATTCATCTTCAACCAAAATATCTATCCGATAATCTTGATCCAATTGGAATTCCTTATATTTTATAGGTAATTTAACTTGTCTTTCTGCTGTTATTCCTCTTAATTGAAACTCTTTCATCAAACAAATTTCATAAGTCGATTCCAATAAGCCTGGGCCTAAATGTCGATGAACTTCAATACATGCATCTAAAATTTGTCCAGTAATAAAATCGCGTCTTTCCTGCTCCATCACAGTTAAATTCTCTGTTTCTGTGAGGTGAATCAAATAGTTGCAATCACCTTTAATTCAATTGCTATAGGAGTTGGCAAACAATTAATTTCAATGGTTGTTCTGCAAGGTTGATTGTCTTTAAACCACTCTGCATATACTCGGTTATATGTTTTAAAATCATCTTTCATATTGGTTAAAAACACTTGCACATCAACAATTTTATCCCAACTACTACCAGCATCTTCAAGTATGTACTTTATGTTCTGAAATACACTGTTGCATTGGGTTTCAATATCATATGAAATTATATTACCCTGTTCATCCAACTCAACACCAGGTATTTTTTTTGTCCCACGCTCTCTTGGACCTACACCTGAAAGAAATAATAAATTGCCAACTTTTCGTGCATGCGGGTATGCACCAACTGGTTCAGGTGCTTTGCTTGAATTGATTCTATCGTTTGACATATTTGAAATTTAATTTTGTGAAAATAGTAATTTTGGGGCTGCCATCAAAATAATAATTTATATCAACTGACGATATATTTCCCAGCAAACAATACCTGCTGCAATTGAAATATTAAGTGAATGTTTAAACCCTGTTTGTGGAATTTCTATCACACCATGACATTGATTTATTATGTTTTGGTCAACACCATTAATTTCATTCCCTAAAATGAATGCCAATTTTTTTGAAGCATTTGTTTTAAATTCATGGAGTTTAATACTGTTTTCAGCCTGTTCAATGGCATAAACATCATAATTAATTCCTTTTAATTCATTAACAGCATCAATAGTTTGGTTAAAATATTTCCAAGTTACTGTGTCAGTGGCCCCTAGGGCGGTTTTTTGGATATCTTTGTGAGGTGGTGTACCTGTTATTCCGCAAAGATAAACTGCTTCCAACAAAAAACTATCTGCTGTTCTAAAAACAGATCCTACGTTATTTAAGCTACGCACATTATCTAGCACCAAAATTAAAGGGGTTTTTTCTGAAAGTTTAAATTCTTCCGGTGTTTTTCTTCCCAATTCATCATTGCTTAGTTTGCGCATAGAGCATAATTTAGGGGGCAAATCTAAAAAAACTATAGCACTTAATCAGGAAAAATTGTTTTAAGTTGAGTATTACGATAATCAAAAATTCCTTCAACTTTTTTCTTAATATAAATGCCTTGTATGATAGGTTCAAAAATCCAACCAGGGGAAAGATATTTAACCTCATCGATCATTTCAGTTCCACCTTCAATGGCTCTAAAACTGTGCGTGTGGTGCCAAATTTTATATGGGCCTTTTAATTGTTGATCAACAAAACATTCATTTTGCTGCCATTTGGATATTTCTGTTTTCCATGTAAATGAAATTCCATTAAGCTTTATTTTGTAATCAATTAAGGTACCTTTCTTCATTTCAATTGGCAATGGGGTAAGAATTTTAAATTGCAACTCGGGTGGTGTAAGTAAATTCAAATTTTCGGCTTTACTGAAAAAATCAAAAACTTCATTTAATGGGCGCTTGATAATTGTTTTTCGAATTATAATATGTGGTTTCATTGCTGATCAATTCAACATGAAACAATGCTTTTAATTAATTGTTGAACCAAAACAAATATTGTATTCTAAAATTGTTGAAACATTTTTTAATATACCTTTGCCCACAACTTAAACTCTGAGTTTTAAAAGCACTATGAAAAAAATATTAGCACCAAAAAACCTTATCATAATTTTAGCTTCATTGCTACTGCTTTTCGTTTTGGGCAAAAAGTTTGGCATCATAGGAAAAGATAAAGCAACTAAGGTTACGGCAGAGGAGGTTATTAAACGCAACATTGTAGAGACAGTATCAGGTAGTGGGAAAATACAGCCTGAAACACAGGTTAAGATAAGTTCTGATGTATCAGGTGAAATTACTGAAATGATGGTTAAAGAAGGCGATGTAGTAAAAAAAGGGGATTTACTTTGTAGAATTAGGCAAGACATTTATATATCAAGTTTAGAGCGTGTTGAGGCTTCTGTAAATTCATCTAAAGCGAGCAGTGCACAAACCAAAGCAAGATTAATTCAAAGTAAAGCACAATTAATTAATGCTGAATCATTATTTAACCGAAACAAAAAATTATTTGAACAGGGTGCGCTTTCAGAGCAAGATTTTGAGGCTTCAAAAGCACAATTTGAAACAGCTAAAGCAGAAGTAGAAGCAGCACAACAGACCTTAGCAGCTGCCGATTTCAATATCAAAAATGCAGAAGCAACTTTAAAAGAAGCACAAACAAATCTTGCAAGAACATCTATTTTTTCACCTGTTGATGGAAAAGTATCTAAACTAAATGTAGAAAAAGGCGAAAGGGTTGTAGGTACAGCACAAATGACTGGAACAGAAATTATGACTATTGCAAACTTAAATGAAATGGAAGTGAGTGTTGATGTGAATGAAAATGATATTGTAAGAATAAAACTCAATGACACTGCTCACATTGAAGTTGATGCCTATTTAGATAAAAAATTTAAAGGTATTGTTACCGAAGTGGCAAATTCTGCTAACACAGTTGGTACAAGTGCCGATCAAGTAACAAATTTTACTGTAAAAATTAGAATTTTACGTGAGTCCTATTTAACTTTAATTCCGAAAGATAATCCTCAATATTCGCCATTTAGACCAGGAATGTCGGCCACTGTGGATATTCAAACCAATAAGGTTTTTAATGCAATTTCTGTGCCCGTGCAGGCAGTAACAACACGAGAAGACACCACTTCATATGGAGTAAAAGAAAAAAAGAAAAAGAAGCAAGAAGAAGAAGAAGTAAAAGCAGAATCAGAAAATAAAAAGAATGAAAAGATAATTGAATATGTATTTATTATTAAAAACGATATTGCTATTTTAACTCCTGTTACCACAGGGATACAAGATAACAATTTCATTGAAATAAAATCAGGAATTAATTTAAAAGATGAAGTAATTACTGGCCCTTATAAAGTTGTTTCAAAATCTCTAAAAAACAAAACACCTATTGAAAAAGTTGATAAAGAGGATTTGTTTACAGAAAAAGAAGAATAGCTATGTCATTGATATTGCATCTTGAAACAGCTACAACTGTTTGTTCAGTAGCCCTATCGCAAGCAGGAAAAATGCTTGCTTTAAAGGAAGAAAATAAAGGATTTACTCATGCCGAACACCTTACCTTATTTATTGAAGAAGTTATGAAAATGGCAGGTAAAAACTTTAATGAATTAAATGCTGTAGCTGTTAGTAAAGGTCCAGGTTCATATACAGGTTTAAGAATTGGTGTAGCCACTGCAAAGGGACTATGTTATGGACTCAATATTCCATTGCTAGCCATTAATACATTAACTTCTTTAATGTATGGAGCTCAACGAAAACATACCAAAGATTTTCATTTTTGTCCAATGTTAGATGCACGTAGAATGGAAGTATATTCCGCCATTTACAAGCATGAAAATATCATTCATGACACAGCTGCAATCATTCTCAATGAAAATTCATTTTCAGCATTATTGGATCAGCAAGAAGTACTTTTTTTTGGCGATGGTGCGCAAAAATTTAAAGAAATTTGCAAGCATAAACAGGCAATATTTGATTTAACAATTGAACCCAGTGCTGCCAATATGATTGATTTCATCCATAAAAAATTTATAGCAAAAGCCTTTGAAAATTTAGCTTATTTTGAACCTTATTATTTAAAAGAATTTTACAGCCCTTCGACACCAGCCTAACGAGGTTTAAATTTTGAAAATAAGAGACCTACAATAATTACCAAAGAAGTGTAAATTGCTATAAGTCCTAAATAATCACCAAAACGGGTATAAAAAGTTATATTATTGTTGGCATTAATAGTGGCTTTTAAGGCATCGGCTTTCCACCATGAAGTAGTATTTGAAACTTCACCTAATTGATTAACAATGCCTGAAATGCCCGTGTTTGCAGAGCGTACAATACTTCTACGTGTTTCAATAGCTCTTATAGCTCCATATTTTAGGTGTTGCTTATATCCAGGTGTATCACCCCACCAGCCATCATTGGTGATAATGGCCAAAAAATTCGCTCCCTTTTTTACATACTCGCCAACATACTCACCATAAACTGATTCATAGCATACAATTGGTCCTGCAGCAAATTTTTTATTAGGTGTATAAAATGCTTCTCTCTCCTCTTGCATACCCAAACTTCCGCTGATTCCACCTAAATCAATGGCAAATTTTTCGATATATTTGAACACACCTGGCCATGGCATTTTTTCGACACCAGGCACTAATTTTGATTTATGGTAGGTTTGAATATTACCTGTATGATCGAGTTGAAGCGCAGTATTGTATGAATCATAATATTGGTCGGCATTGCCGAATTTTCGTGCGGTGGAAGACAATGGCTCATTTAGTTCAAAAACTTTTAAAGTAGAAGCTCCAATTAAAATGTTTAAATTTTTATACACAGTTAACAATGAATCAAGCACTTTTAAATCGCTTGATTCATCCCATTTATTCTCCCAAATATAGGCCACCAAAGCTGTTTCAGGGCCAACTAAAAAGTCGGTGTTTTGGTCTAATTTCCCTTGAGTTAATTGAATTAATTTTTCTAACTGCTGGCGAGATGATAAACCACTGAACTTTTCGTTATATGGGTCAATATTAGGTTGTACAACAACAACCTGAATTGGATTTAAATTTTCATGGTAAGTTTTAAATATTAATAATGAAATACAAATAGGTATTACAAGCAGCAAACCTGCTTTCACAGCTAATGATTTTGTAGGATTGTTTTCCAATTTGTTTTTCAAAATTTGAAATAAAAGTATGTTTATGAGCAGTACCCAAAGAGTTCCTCCAAACACCCCTGTGTATTCATACCACTGTATTAATTCAATTTGATTTGCAAAAGCATTTCCCAAATTTAACCAAGGCCAAGTGATATCCCATCGCAAGTGAACATATTCAAAACTCATCCAAAAAACAATTAAAGCAAAGTAGCCCTGCTTTTGACCTTTTTTAGTTTTAACAACATGAAAAAAATAAAGTACCAAAGCCATTAAAATGCTGTTGGCAATAATAGCCATGAGTGCTCCACCAAAAGATGCATTCTTTATCCACCAAGTGGTAAGCACGTTCCATATTAACATGCTTAAAAAACTAAATCTCAAAAATGAAAGCTGTACTTTGCCTTGCTTGCTTAACTCACTTTCTAACCAAAGTAGTGGTATCCATGCAAAAAAAATGAGAAAATAAAAGCCATCTACAGGCCATGCAAAGCTTAACAATAAGCCTGTTAGAGAAGCGTAAGAAATGTGCTTTATGAACTTACTCATGAATATAGCTAGTGCGTTATAATGGTGCCTGTTTCTTTAAATAAATTTTCCTTTAAATCGTGCAATAGTTTATATTCGAGTAATAAATTTTGCATATTTTCTTCATCATCACAAGTTTTAATTTCTTCGAGTACGCGGTGAATCATTTTTAAGATATGTTTTTGCTTTAAACGCTCAATAACCCTATCGGCAACTATTTTTAGTTCTTGATCTTTGTACTTGGCATTTACTTTGTATTTAATTTTCCAATTGTCACTGAGTTGGTATGAATCAGCAATTAAAGATGTTACCGCATTTCTAATTCCTTCACTTTCGTGCGATAAAAAATAATTTAATTCTGGAATATTGCCCTTTTCCATTTCATTTAAATAGGTTTCATAAATAACAGTATAATTTGCATTTTCAAAAACAATTTCATTTTCGTGTATATGTGTACAAATAAATGTAGCCAAATGAACTGAATTTGATTCTAATTCTCCATTCTCATGTTTTGAAATATGATCAATTTCGTTGTTGCCATACTGAATTAATAACCTAATTACTTCGTCTTCTTGCGCGCTTGCGTCTAATTCCGCATTTTCAACCACATTGACTGGTTGTTCAGCGGGTTCAGTAATTGCCGTTGGTATATAATCATCAGCTGTTTCTGATTTGCTTTTTTGTTTTCGCAGCGCTTTGTTTAATTCATTGATGAGTAATTGCTCATCTATATGCATTAATCTGCTGCACTCTTTAACATATAAGGAACGTGCAATGCTATCAGGTATCAACCCAATACTTTCAACAATATCATGTATAAGCTGTGCCTTTCCAATAGGGTCGTTTTGTGTTTCGTTGAGTAATAATTTAGTTTTAAAACTAATGAAATCGCTTGTGTTTTTTTCCATAAAGGAAAGCAATTCATCTTGGGTGTGTTTTTTAGCAAATGAATCAGGGTCTTCACCGTCTGGAAAGAGCAATACCTTTACATTTAACCCTTCGGCAAGGATAAGATTGATTCCTCTAAAGGAAGCTTTAATTCCAGCATTGTCGCCATCATACATGATAGTAACATTAGGTGTAAAACGTCTTATTAAACGTATTTGCTCTACAGTTAATGAAGTTCCAGCAGATGCCACCACATTTTCGATGCCAGCTTGGGCAAGGCTTACAACATCTGTATAGCCTTCAACCAAATAACAATTATTTTTTTCGACAATGGTTTTTTTGGCTTGAAATAATCCATATAACACATTGCTTTTATGATAAATATCACTTTCAGGCGAATTAAGATACTTGGCTAATTTTTTATCGTTGGTAAGTATTCTTCCACCAAAAGCTATTGGTCGGCCACTGATATTATGAATAGGAAATATGACTCTTCCGCTGAAGCGGTCAAAATAACGACCTTCATTTTCTATAGTCAAACCTGTTTTTACCAAATATTCTAATAGATAACCATCGGCCATAGCTTTATCAGAAAATGCTTTGCGATTTTCGAGGCTATATCCAAGTTGAAATTTTTCGATGGTTTGCTTACTGAAGCCACGCTCCTTAAAATAGCTTAATCCTATATTTTTACCTTCTTCGGTTTCCCATAAATTCTGAGTAAATTGTTGTTGAGCATAAGTTGAAAGTAACATCATACTTTCTTTGGCATTTTGTTCCTTTATTTGGTCGGCCGTTTGCTCTATTTCTTCAATTTTAATACTGTACTTTTTGGCTAAAAAACGCAGCGCTTCTGGATAAGTTAAACCTTCATGCTCCATAATGAAGTTTACCGGTGTTCCCGATTTTCCACATCCAAAACATTTGTAAATACCTTTTGCAGGCGATACCGTAAATGAAGGTCCTTTTTCGTTGTGAAACGGACATAAACCAAGGTAATTAGCACCTCTTTTCTTTAATGAGATGAAATCACTTACAACATCAACAATCTCAGCCGTTTCAATAATTTTAGCTACCGTTTCCTTAGGAATCATTTTTTTAAATAGGGTACAAAAATAAGGAAAGCAAATCAATATACTAATTGGAGAGGAAATTTGAAATTGAATTTGCTTTTATTCTTCTAACTTAAAACAGTATTCTTATGAGTTTTCGTGCAAAGGCTTTAATTTATTTCAATGAGGCAAAAATTAAAAAATAATGTAAAAATAATAAGGATTTAGCTTTAACCCAGATTACGCAATAGAAATGCCTAAACGATAAAGAAATTGTAAATCAGATTTTTACAAATTTGATCACATTTTCTAAATCGGGGTTAATCCAACTAAATCAAGTAGTTCGATTTTTTAA
>DAORKI010000134.1:0-8223 GCA_035439485.1 Bacteroidia bacterium | reverse complement strand
AAAAATTTCCATAAAAAAAAGCGACACCAATTAGTATCGCTTTATTAGTAGCGGGAAATGGCTCACTCTCGAACCTCATTGAGGACTTAATTTTGACCCAATATTTCTATATATTCATTAAAAATTATATGCCAACTTCATTCTGGGATAGAATATATTTGGATACAAATCAATAAATGAAAGGATTAAAACGATTGAAAAAACTAATTGTTTATATGAAGATAACCTAATTGCTTAATTACATTAAAGTTGCCGGTCTATTATATTGTAGTTTCTTTAAGCTTGCTCCTGTAGCTTAAAAACACACTTGATTTAGAAATGAAACCTATGTATTTGCCTTTGTTAATTACGGGTAAATTCCAAGCTCCGAATTCATCAAATTTTTTCATTACCCCCTCCATTGTTTCAAGTGGTGAAACAGTAGCGGGTGGGTTTACCATCAATTCGGCAGCTGTAATTTTATCATACATTTCCGTTCTGAAAATAATGTCTCTGATATTATCAAGCATTATAATTCCCAATAATTTGCCTTTTTGATCTGTAACTGGGAAAATATTGCGTTGTGATTTTGAAATGAGATCTACGATGCTGCTTAATTTATCAACAGGTGATATCCTTTGAAAATCAGTTTCAATTAAATTAGAAGTTTTAATTGTAGTTAAAATATTATGGTCACGGTCTTGAGTAAAAATTTTACCCCTTTGTCCAAGAATTTTTGTATCCATTGAAAAGGGCTCAAAATATTTAGATAGAGCAAAACTAATAGACGAAACGATCATTAATGGGATCATTAAAGTGTAACCTCCTGTTATTTCTGCTATTAGGAAAATAGCAGTTAAAGGCGCATGATAAAGGCCACTTAATATACCAGCCATACCTACAATCGTAAAATTACTTTCAGGCAATGTTGTAAGATGCGACAGATTAACAAATTTAGAAAGAAAAAAGCCAAGGTAGGAACCCACAAAAAGCGATGGAGCAAAGTTTCCGCCATTTCCACCACTACCTAATGTGACGGCAGTGGCAATAGCTTTTATAAATATAAGAATACCAACAAGCCCTAAAACAAACCATTCGTTATGCTTAAACCGCAGAAAAGGGCTATTGTCCAGCAAAGTTTCAGGATGCTGTGTTGATAGCACTTTAATGCTTTGATAACCTTCGCCAAACAAAGAAGGAAAAAGCAGGATAAGCACTGCCAATATAAATCCACCAATAAATACATTTTGATAAATTTTACTTGGAGATTTACTGAAAAGCCTTTCCACCTTTGAAAACACCCGTGAATGATACACAGAAACAAAGCCTGCGAGCAACCCTAATAAAATGTACCAGGGAACATAATTATAATTGAAGGGCTGCTTCAACTGAAATGAAAGAAGAATATCATCGCTTAGGATAATTTTTGAAATTAAAGCACCTGTTGCTGCGGCAATAATTAAAGGAGTAAATGCAGCAATGCTAATGTCAATCAATAAAACTTCGAGTGCAAATAAAACACCAGCAATGGGTGCATTAAATGCTGCTCCTATTCCAGCTGCGATACCGCAGGCCAAAAGCAAAGTTCTTTCATTATAGGAAAGGTTATAGGCTTTTGAATAGTTTGAACCGAATGCTGCCCCTGTAATTACAATGGGCGCCTCGAGCCCAGCAGAGCCACCAAAACCTATCGTTAGTGAACTGGTAAGTATTTGAGCATACATTTGTTCCCTTGGAACTATGCTCGATTTTTTTGCTAATGCATAGTGAATGTTTGATAAGCCTTTTTCAAACTTTCCCCTTAAAATTTTTTTAACTACCATCACAGTAAATAAAATCCCAAGAAAAGGCAACACAATAAATAAATACTTGATATCGCCTAATCCTTTATAGGTGGTTGCAAGATAAATGTAATGAACAAAGGTTTTAAGAACAATAGCTGCCAATCCCACTGATAATCCAACCAATATACTTGAGAACAAAATGAATTGCTTTTTATTAAGCTTCATTTTGATCAATTCAATAAGTACTTTTAAACGATCAGCAAATAATACCTTCATATTACTAAGTTACTAAAAGTAAGTAGTCTTTATTGCAAATACAGACCATTGTAAGCATATACTTCCATAACAGCTACTATTGGGTAACTTGTAATTTATAAAAAACCATATTTTATTTCCTCGAACTGTGTCATGACTTGAATTTTAAATACATTTTAATTAAATAAATTTAAAAGTTTTAACCTGAATTGAAAATCTTCACTATTCAAAAGTATTTTCCTTGCTCCCTGAAATAGATTCTTCAAATAGCCATTCAAACTCTTCTTCAAAAAAGAATTTTTCTTCTCCGAAAGCTGGTTTTAAATCATCCATCCAAATAGCATCTTTATTATAAGCTGCAAAAAATGGCCTTCCCACCCAATCAGGATTCCGACCTTGCAACATCCTTAGAACAAAAACCTTTTCACCCTTAATATCAGAAATACCCAGTACCTGAATTTTACCTGGTGTGGCAGACATGCTTGGCCCCCTAACCGTACGGCATATACCACTTACTTTTTGATAAGCGCCCCTGAAAACCTCCCAGGCCCTTTCCAAGGTTGGTGCAAAATATTCTTGAGCTCCAGTATCTCTTGGAATAAACATATAGTATGGAATACAATTCAGATTTACCTGTTTTCTCCACATTTCAGCCCAAATATCAGAAGTATCATTGATATGCTTTAAAATTGGCGACTGTGTTCTTATTTGTACACCGATGCCACGCAATTTTTTTATTGCAACTTGTACTGCATTTGTTTGTAACTCTACAGGGTGTGAAAAATGCGCCATTATTGACAAATTAATACCCTTTTTTATTATTGATTCAAAAACACTTAACATTTCATCTGCATCATCATCGCTAATAAATTTGTATGGCCAGTAAGAAAGAGATTTTGTACCTATCCGTATGGTTTGGAGATTGGGAATATCCTGTTCCAGCAGCGGATTGATATAACCTGCAAAAACTTTTGCCTTCATAATTAATGGATCACCACCTGTGAACAGTATGTCTGTTACTTGCTTATTCTTTATAACATAATCTTTTAAAAGAGAAGCTTCCCTTGCGGCAAATTTTATTGTATCCATTCCAACAAACTGCGGCCACCTGAAACAAAAAGTACAATAAGCATGACAGGTTTGACCTTGGCTGGGGAAAAACAAAACTGTTTCTTTGTACTTATGTTGCATTCCCATTAGTTTTTCTCCTTCAACTTCTGGAACATTGTATTCCATTTGCCCAGCAGGATGAGGATTTAATTCCATTCTAATTTTATTAGCCAGCATTTTAATCTCATTATGATCATTCGTTTGCTGCAAAAGAAATTTCATCGCATTATAATGTTCATTATTAAGCATTCCCTTTTGAGGAAATGTGAGCTTAAACATTGGGTCATTATCAATGTTATCCCAGTTAATTAGCTCGTCCACTACATAATTATTTGTTTTAAAAGGCAGCACATTTCCTACCACAACAACTGCCTCAAGCTGGGTAGCCGACAATTTGCCTATCTGACTTATTTTCCTGAAATTATTCAGTGAGTATGTTTCCAATTTCATCATTTAAATTTTTTTAGCGATGGCAAGAAACAAGCTTCTTTTTTATTTTACATTGACAATTGTCAATTGAGATAAATAGTGTTTAGCAAATTACTTTTGAATCAGAAATTGCATTTTAATTTTTTTGTAAATTGACATTTGTCAATTTTTACTAATTTACCAAAGCATAATATTACACTCCTATGGAATTTACAATAGATAAATATCATTTAAAATCCGATTCATTGTTTGATTCCCTCTTAAAGGATGAATTATTTATTATGAAAAGCAAAATGAGCAGAAAAGAATATTTGAAAGGCGAATACCTCTTTAAGGAAAATAGCTACTCAAAGGGAATTTATGTTGTAAAAAAAGGCAAAGTAAAAATATTTCAGATGACTGGTGACGGCAGAGAAAGTATTGTATATATCTACAAAAAAGGGGACTATTTTGGCTACAGGCCGCTGCTTGCGGATGAACCACATCCCGTTTCTGCAATGGCAATGGATAATGTTGTAATTTCATTTATTCCCAAGGAGATTTTTTTTAGCTTGTTGAATAAGTCTCAAGCATTTGCAAATAAATTGCTAACCAATCTTTCAAAAGAGTTTTCAGTATGGATAAACAAAATGACTGTATTTTCGCAATATGCTGTAAAGGAGAGAGTAGCCTTAAGCCTACTTATTCTTAACAGGGTTTACCAAAGGGGTAAAAACCCTACAGGGAAGGTGATCATAGCCATTGGCAGAGATGATTTTGCCGGTTTTGTTGGAACAGCAAAGGAAACATTAGTAAGAACATTGCGCTTTTTCAAAGATGAAAAAATAATTACCACCAAAGGCACTAAAATAATTTTACTGAAATATAAAACGCTCTTAAATATGACATCTGAGATGTGACAAACAACTTTAGAAATAATAACAGTCATTAAGAGTGCATATAAGCCTCCCATCTTATTCAGATTTAACCCATAAAGGGGTGTTATGCTGCCATTTTGCGACATTCTTCAGCACACTGCTTGCATGCTACTGAACATTCATTACAATGCTCATTCTGGTGCTTACCACATTCATTCGCGCATAAATTACAAATATCTGCACATATACTGCAAAGTGCTTTTGCTTTTTCGCTGCCCAGGCACATTAGCAGAGCTGCTGCAAAACAGATAGCGACACATTCCATATCCAGCCTAATGCATCTAGCCATCATATTTACATCCTGTTACTGTGTACAGGAAGTGGCACAATGATTGCAAAGCGCGACACATTTTAAACAAGCCTCAATACAACTTTTGTAAGTGTGATATCCGTTCATAGTTTCCATTTTTAAAGTTTAAAATAAACAGTCAAAACTATAGAGTAACTTTTAAAGATACTTACAGAATTATAAGATTTATTTGCAAGATTCTATTTCACTACATCCTTGCCAATTTACCAATAGTGAGGCCTTGGATTAAAATGCTGAACACTACACAAAAATAAGTTGCAATAGTCAACAATTCCTTTGCTTCGCCCGTGGGTAAAGACAATACCAAAGCTATGGAAAGACCACCACGCAAACCACCCCAAACGATTATTTTTGCTTCTTTATTATTAATAACAGTAAACTTAGGTAAAAGAAATTTAGGTAAATAAACAATAATAAACCTTGACAACAGGACTATAAATATGCTTATTAGGCTTACAATTATATATGTTGTTTTAAAATCAATTACCACCAGAACAAAGGCTATCATCATAAATAAAATGGCATTAAGAATAACATCAAACAATTCCCAGAATTTATGTACATATTCAATCGTAACATCACTCATCGCATCATTCTGTTTATAATTTCCAACAAATAAGCCCATTAACACCATTGCTAAAGCCCCCGATAAATGAAAATGATTACATAAGGAATAACCAGACATTACAAATGCTATGGTGAGCAGGACTTCTATTTCATAATTATCAATTGATTTGAGCAGTTTATGTAAAATATACCCTAATAAAAGTCCAGCAAACACCCCACCCAAAGCTTCTTGTATAAATAGTAACCCGAATGCTCCAAAGTCTATTTCACCTGTTCCTATACTCAAAGTCTCCAATAGCGCTATAAAAACAACAACACCAACGCCATCATTAAATAATGACTCTCCCACAATGGTTGATTCGATTTTATGAGATACCTTAGCTTTAGTTAAAATGCCAATAACTGCAATAGGATCTGTAGGTGAGATAATAGCTCCGAAAATAAGACAGTAAATAAAACTAACAGGTTGATTAAATAAGTTACAAACACCATAAAACATCATTGCAACAATAATTGTGGATAACAAAACTCCACCAAGGGCAAATAGTCCAATTGGTTTTATTTGTTTTTTTAAACCTGCCCAATTGGTATGTAAAGAACCTGCAAAAAGTAAAAATCCGAGCATTATCTCCAATATATATTTGCTTATGTCAGTGTGCTCAATAACTGTTTTTATGTAGTCATAATTTTCTTTATGCCAACTCTTACTAATTAGGATGATGAGAGAAAGAATTGTAGATAGAAAGAATAAGCCTATTACAAATGGCATTTTAATAAGGCGATGGTTTATATTTGCAAAGGCCGCAGAAATTGTAATTAGAATACTTAATGTAATATAGAGGTTCATAAGCTACTTTTCTAAAATTAATACACTATCAACGACTAGGCGTTGCTTAAGCCAATTTTCAAATCTTACCCTATCCCATTTAGAAAGATCTTTTTGTGTTTTATAGATCAACACAGGGATGATAAGCTTACCATTTTTATCATCAAAAAAGTTATGATTAGCAATTGATAAAGTTTGCAAAGAAGGAAAAATCGCATTTGCCTCTTTAAAAATTTGCATGTTATCATAGGTGTTCCTGGCAATTTGAGCTTCCAGCATTTTTATTTTGGATTCATTCTGCTCAAGTACAATGTTTGCGCCTTGGATTTCATTAAGAATACTTTTTCTCAATTTCTGAATATTCTGCAATGAATCCTGTCTTACAATTATTTTTGTATCTGAAATGCCATAGTCTTTTAGCCTGCTATTAAGAGAATCTATTTGGTATTGGCTAAACCGTTGTGAGAGAAAAGCTAATTCAAGAGATTTATTGTTGCCCCTTAAATTTGTTTTCTTATAAATTATTGTGCTTCCATTTTCTATCAGCTCTTTTTCAATGAAATTATTGATAGCCTGAGTGTACTCCTGCTGCTTGTATAAGGTATATGCAAAATAAATACCAGGTAACATCATTAAAGTAATTAGCAAAGTTATCGAATATTTGATTTGCTTTTGATGCTTTATATTTACCTGTTCTTTTGAGGGGTACTTTAGAAATTTTACTATTGCATAAGTTGCAATGCAAATAAAAACACAATTAATGCAGTATAAAAAAAATGCCCCAAAGAAATAGGAATACTGACCTGTGGCTAAACCATAGCCTGCAGTACACAATGGTGGCATTAAAGCGGTGGCAATAGCTACACCCGGAATAGGATTTCCTTTTTCAACACGGGTTACAGCAATTACACCTACTAGACCTCCAAAAAAAGCAATAAAAATGTCAAAGATATTGGGAGATGTTCTTGCTAATAATTCTGAATGAACTTCTTTAAAAGGACTCAGATAAAAATAAACTGTTGAAACAGTAAGGCTTACTATAGTAGCAATAAGAAGATTCTTTAACGCTCTTTTTAATAATTGAAAATCATATATACCCAAAGCGAAACCAGCAGCTATAATTGGCCCCATTAATGGGGAAATAAGCATTGCTCCAATAATAACTGCAGTGGAATTAACATTTAAACCAACAGATGCCACCAGTATTGCACAGGCAAGTATCCATAGGTTAGCACCTGAGAATGAAATATTGCTTTTTACATTTTGCAATGTTTTACCCTTGTCGTCTTCACCCTGATGTAGGTCAAACAAATTAAATAAGAATTTGAACATTGGTCAAATTTACGAAAATGTTTAAGTTGTCTAAATCCGATTTAAGAGGTAAAACGTTTTATCATTAATACCAATGAATCGCTTAAAAGCATTATTAAAGCAAGCAGCATAGTCGAAAAAATGAAGTTTGCAACGATTTGCAGAAAAACAGATGCAAAGCGCTGGTTTTTGTTCGTGAAGAAAAAAAACAAAACAACACCTTACTGCTTATGCAAAAAGGCTATAAAATAGAATAGGAAAATATTTTATTTGAGAACAATTGCTTGTGTTTTTAGCATTCTTTTTGCCAGCTTTACAATCACTTCTTGAAACCTTAAAAGCTAATCCCAATATTAAAATAATGGTACTAGGTCATGTAGGCTGTGGTGGCAACAACCCCGATTATGATTTGATTGAACCCAGTTCAATGAAAATGAAAACTTCTGAAACCAGAGCAAAAGTTGTATGCCATTATTTAATGGAAAAAGGGATTGATAGTGATCGACTAAAATACAAAGGGATGTTTTTTAAATAACCTATAGTTTTCCCCGAAAACAATGATGCAGATAGGGCTAAGAACAGACGGGTAGAGATGGAGATAAGGCGAGAAAAAAGTTTTTTGTTTTATTTATGCTTAACAAACTCAATAACTTTAGGCTTTTTTTAACTCCCATTAAAATAAAAAAAGCGACACCAATTAGTATCGCTTTATTAGTAGCGGGGGCCCGACTCGAA
>DAORKI010000133.1:0-8277 GCA_035439485.1 Bacteroidia bacterium | reverse complement strand
GATTTAGAATACGCTAATAGTTTACCTTGTGTTCCACCAACAACACAAGCATCTTCAATTGTGTTAAGTGGAATTACCACATCGGCAATGGATGTTAATTGGACGAATGGGAATGGTGCTGGTAGAGTGGTTTATATGAATACATCAAACTCATTTACTGCACCAACCGATGGTTCAAATCCAAGTGCAAATTTAGTTTACGGGGGTGGTCAACAATGCATTTTTAATGGAACTGGTAGCGGCCCAATAACTGTTACTAGTTTGGCTGCATCAACACAGTATTATTTTAGAGTTTATGAATATTGTAGTACGACAAGAAATTATCAAACCACCACTGCTACAAACAATCCCAACAATGCAACTACTTTGGCGGGAGGTTCTCCAAATTTAAGCGCAGGAACTTTAACAGCATTTGGAAGTCAATGTACTGGTGGAACTTATGGCCCAAACTCATTTACTATAACAGGTACCTCTTTAACTTCTGCAGATGTAACTGTTAGTGCATTAAGTGGATTTGAATTCGCCACTGCGGCTGGTGGACCTTACAGTAGCTCCTTAACTTTATCTCAAGGTGGAGGTGCTTATTCACAAGATATTTATGTAAGATTTATACCAGTTTCAGCATTAACTTATAGTGGTAATATTGTTGTAGGTGGCGGTGGTGCAAGTAATATAAATGTATCAGCAAGTGGTACTGGAATTAATGGAACAGTAGCTGTAACCACTGTTGCAGCTAGTTCAATTGGAACTGTCTCTGCTTCCAGTGGTGGAAATACTTTGAGCACTACATGTGGCACAATAACTGCAAAAGGTGTTGTATGGGGTTTAGCTGCTAATCCAACAGTGCCCAGTGTTAATTCAACAAATGATGGTTCTGGCACGGCCAACTATACGAGTAGTTTAACAGGCTTAACTGCAGGTACAACATATAACTATCGTGCTTATGCTACAAACAGTAATGGTGTTACAAACTATGGAAGCAATTTAACTTTTGCTACATTAAAACTAGAACCTAGTAATTTTCCAACAGCATTTGCCTGCGGAACAACCACAACGACAACCATTCCCCTAACATGGACAGCAGCTTCTGGCGCTGTATTACCTGATGGGTATTTAGTAAAATGGAGCGCTACATCTTTTGCTGCCATTGTGGATCCTACTGATAATACATTCGAAGCAAATGGAGCAACTACTCAAAACGTTGCAGGTACTTCATATACTGTAACTGGACTTACCCAAGGAACAACCTACTATTTTAAAATATGGTCATACACCAACTCCGGTAGTGATATTAATTATAAATTAACCAGTGAACCGCAAACCACTTGTGCAACATTAACTGCACCATGGGAAGATTTTGAAACAGGTACAAAAGGTTCTTACGCTATTGGTAGTGTAACATGCACAGCAGGTAGTTGGACTATGGATGATGCACTTATTGGGAGTGTGGGTGGTAGTGATAGATTTAACGGACTAAAATCATGTCGAATAAGAAACAGTGGAAGTTTATATATGAATTTTGATAGAACAAACGGTATTGGAACCATAAATGTACTCCACGCAGTGTATGGAAGTGATGCCAATAGCACCTGGATTTTAGAGGCATCAAATGATGGTGGAACAACCTGGACAGCCTATACGAGCAGTACCATAACAACCTCATCAACTACTTTAACAAATCAAAGTTTTACTGTAAATGTTTCAGGAAACGTGCGTTTTAGAATTGTAAAAACCGATGGTACAGGCTCAAGGTTAAATATTGATGATATATATGTTACGGATTATGCAGGGTGTAGTTCCCCAACTCAAGTCTCTGCTATAATTGCTTCAAGCGCCACCGTAGATGGTTTTAATATTGATTGGAATCCTATGGGAGGTGATGGTAGTATGTTGGTTGTAAGACCAACCTCACTTGGAAATGTTTTACCAACTTCAGGAACATCTTACACGGCTAATTTAAATTATGCCAGTGCAGGTCAAATAAATACAAATAATAGGGTTATTCACCGTAGTAGTGGCAATTCAACTGGTCCGGTGACTGGCTTGAGTGCTGAAACGCAATATACAATTACTGCTTATGCTTATAATAATGCAGGTGATTGTTATAATGTTACCAGCCCACCAAGTACAACAATTTATACTTTAAGTTTAGAACCAAATGCACATGCCGCATCATTTACATCCTCTGCAGTTGCATACAATCAAATTGATTTAACTTTTTCGGCAGCCAGTACCATTACCAATGCCGATGGTTATATTATTTTACAAAGAACTGCTGCCGCCCCAACTGGCTTGCCTATAGACGCCACTGGTTACTCAATTGGTAATGCAATAGGCGATGCTACTGTAGCTGCTATTATTACCAATTCTGCAACTACAACTACCTCAATAACTGGCTTATCAGCAACTACACAATATTATTTTACACTAATTCCGTTTAATTGGAACGGGAGTATTGCAGGAACTTATAACTACAGAACATCTGCTACAATTCCTGTAACCAATGCTACTACTTTGGTTCAGCCATCCTCAAGTTCAGATATTATTGCTAGTACCGGATATACCTATAATTCAAATATTAACTATTTAACTTATCAAATAGCCACCATAACGAATACAAGCAACAGTTTAGATTTATTTAGATTTGATATTAGAGATGGAGGAGGGGTTGCTGATTCAGATGTTTTACCAACAATACTTAGTGGCATAACCTTTAATGTTACCAATATCAATAACATTAGAACAGCCGCTCTTTTTAATGGAAATGCTTTAGTAAATGCATCACCAACTATTAACTACGGAGGCGGAACTATTGCGTTTAGTGGTTTATCAGGAGCGAATGTAACTGCTGCTGATGGGGGTTCAAATACACTTACTTTGAGAGTGAGTTTTTTGACAACCGTTACAGATAATTCTCAAATGCAAATTACCATAGCTGCAGCCAACAGCACAGCAGCAGGAGGAAGTACTTCTTCACTATTTAGTTCATTTACAAGTGTGAATAGTAGCACTACCGCAGACAGAAACCGAATTGAAGTAACTGCTGATCGTTTGGCTTTTGTGCAACAGCCCACAGAGACTGGTGTGAGCTTACCTATGAGTCCTGATGTTACTGTTGAAGGTAGAGATGTGAATGGAAATAGAGATTTAGATTATACTGGTTCAATAGATATAACTTCTACGGGAACCTTAACCGGCTCACCTGTTAATGCCATAGCTTCATCAGGTTTAGCAACATTCAATGGATTAACACATACCGTTGCTCAAACATTAAGAGTGCTCACAGCAACTACTACCGGATTAGCATTTTCAAATACAGTTAATAGTGCTAATTTTAATATCACAACAGTTCCAAATAATAGTTTTAGAACCATTACCGCAGGAACATGGACAAGTTCTGGTGGAACTGCTACATGGGAACAATTTACTGGAAGTTGGAATGCAAGTGCGGCTCCTTCATTTTCATCATCAAACAATATTTATATCAGACACGCAATCTCAATTACAGGTTCAACTTCGGCTAATTCAATCATCGTTGAAAATGGGGGTACTTTAACAAATTCTTCCTCTTGTACATATGGAGGAACTGTTTGTAGAGTTGAAAGTGGAGGTGCTCTTCAGATTAATGGTTCAGTAACTATTAGTGGTGCATTTACTGTATTGGATGGTGGAACGGTTAACATCAATTTTAGTTTTAGTACACCAAGCACTTCCATATGGAATGGTACTGAAGTATTTCATCCAAATTCGAACTTAGTAATTCAAAATTGGGATTTTGCTAACGATTTTTTGATACCTGATAACACGTCCATTTCAACTAACACTTTTAGTGGATATACAGCAGTGTTTGGAAATGTAATTATAGATGCTGGTTCTAATTCAACTGCATGGAACATGATAGCAAGCGGAGTAAGTGTTAATTTAGCACATGGAAATTTAGAGTTTATTTCAAACGCAGCAAACATTAACCTTGCCACCACAGGAACAGTCACCACGGGAATAGGTGGTGATTTTTATGTTGATGATTTGTATACTGCAACAAACACCATTCAATTTAAGACAAGTGGAACAATGAACTTTACTATTAAAGGTGATTTCTTACAAGATGCAGCAACAGTTAGAATTCACGCTGGTGCTGGTGCTTCAACTGTATTAAATATTGATGGAGATATGATTATTACTCCAAGTGCCGTAGTAGATTTTAATTCAACGATTTCGGCAAATGCAACCGCCACTATCAATCTCAAAGGTGATTTAACTGGTAGTGGTTCAGGATTGCTTAATAATACTAATAATAGCAGCTTAGGCATTTTGAATTTTGTAGGAGTAGGCGATGGATTAACAGCAGCCACCACTCAAACTATTGATATTGCATCAACTAGTGCAAACGAAAATAGGTACATTAATTTTAATGTTACTAATGGCGCTTATGTGCGTTTAATTAATCGTGACTTTGAATTAGGGAACAACAGTGGTGTTTATGTTCAAGACGGTGGAGTTTTTGACTTTGGATTTAATGGTACAACACCTTTGAATGTTACAATTTCTGGAGCTCAAACAGGTACGGTTTTTCAATCATTACAAGGTAGTACTTTAAAGATTACTTCAGTAGATGGTATAACCACAACTGCTGGGGTTGGAAATGTAAGAACAGTGCCATCTAACAGGAGTTATAACCAAACTGCTATCTTTCATTATATAGGAAAAGCAAATCAGGTTACTGGAAATGGAATCACCAATGGTTCAACTGGTAAAATAATGATTTGTGAAATGGATAATAATACACTTACCTTAACACCAAGCAATAATATCGCATTTAGTAATGCAGCAACAATTACAGCATTTGGAGGACGTTTAGATATAAGAAAGGGTATTTTTATTGAAACATCAGCAGCAACTGTTACAGGAACAGGTAGATTAGTAATGACCGATGGCACATTTAGAACTTCAATTCTTTCTACTACACTTCCTCAATTGAGCAATTACTCTAATTATTCATTAACAGGTGGCACAGTTGAATTAAATGGAAATGGAGCACAAACTATTTCAGGTGCTCCCAATGGTGGATACTACAATTTAGCAGTGACGAATGCTGGAACAAAATCAGTAACTTCTGGTTTTTCAATTGCTAATAATTTACTCATTAGCAATGGAGTTTTTGATCCAGTAAATAATGGTATAGTTGGAAATGCAGGTGTGACGATGACTGGTGGAAGATTTAGAATGAGTATATTAAACCAAACTCTGCCTCAGTTAACTGGTATTGCAACTCCATACAGCTTAACAGGTGGAACAATAGAGTTATATGGTTCGAGTAATACACAAACCCATTCATTAAGAGGAACTGATGGAAACAGTAATACCATTAATTATTTCAATGTTGAATTGAACGCAACTGGTGCTAATATTGGTGCAGGAGGGGCAAATGTAGTTGCTAGCGCGGGTTTTGGTGTTTCAGGGATAATGACTATTTTTTCACCAACTTGTTTTCAATTAGGCAGTGGTTTTATTATTAATGATGCAGGAACAAATTCAACATTTGACTTACAAGCTGGAGCCACTTTAAAGTATGGTGGAAGTATTGCCAGCAGCGGAGCAAGTGGAAATATAAGAACAGATATTAGAAATTTTCCTAACACGGCAAGCTATGGTTTTACAGGAACTGTCTCACCACAATCAGTTGGTTCAGGTTTACCTTTATCAATGGTAAATATGTATGTTGATAAGGACCTAGCAACTAATAGAGTGCAATTAGCTCAGAACACTGAGGTAAGCAATAGTTTGAATTTATACCTTGGTAAATTAGATTTAAATAACTTTGATATTACTTTAGGAACTACATCATCTAATGGTGTTATTACTGGTGCATCATCAAATAGTTATGTGATTACTTGGGATGGAAGTGCTAATGGTAATTTAATACATCGTGTGAATAGTGTTACAGCTTATGATTTTCCAGTAGGGGATTTAAATGATTATTCTCCATCAACAGTTACTTTAGGTTCAGGAACTTTAACTAATGCCACGCTTACAGTTGCAGTAAAGGGTGTGGCACATCCTAATATTGGAACAAGTACTACCTATTTAAACAGATATTGGAGTGTTGAACCAAGTGGTATTGGCAATCCTATTTATGGAATTACATATACTTATGCTTCGGTTACAGATGAAGTTGGGGTAGCTGCTAATATGTGGCCATTTAAACATAATTCAAGTGGATGGATTGGATGTACAGGCAGTGGATCAGCTTATATGATGGGGAATGGTAATTTTAATCCAGGTACCAAAACTTTTACTTGGAACAATTTATACTCATTTAGTGATTTTACAGGAAACGGAAATGGCTCTCCTTTACCAATTTCACTTTTGAATTTTAATGCAACGCCATTAGTGGATATAGTAAAATTAGACTGGACAACTTTAACAGAAACCAATAATGATTTTTTTACGGTAGAACGCACAAAGGATGGAATTAATTTTGAAAACATTGCTAAATTAGTTGGAGCCGGTAATAGTAATTCGCAATTGAACTATTTTGTTTATGATGAAAAGCCATTACAAGGCATTTCATATTACAGATTAGTTCAAACCGATTTTGATGGTAAGCAAAGTTTTAGTGACCTCAAATCTGTCGATTTTAATCATTTCAGTTCTGAATCTTCTATTCCTGTGATTAGTGTTTTAGGCAACAGTTTATTGATTAAAACTAACTTTGAAAAAGCGCAGCAAATTAAAATTTTAATGTATAGTTTAGATGGAAAATTAGTATTAACAAAGCAAGTTGATGCATCCTCTGGTTCGCAAACAATGCAGTTAAACAATTTAAATTTAAGTGAAGGAATTTACCATGTAAATATTTTTGGTGATCAAGTATACACACAAAAAATTTCAATAATAAAATAATTAAAATAGTTGTTTTTAATTTGTGCTGCTCCAAGTTATTTTGAAGAAAAATAAGTCAAAGTATTAGATTAAATGCAATTTTGTTGGTGAAAATTGTCTTGTTTATTTTTGCTAAATTGCGCATAAATTCTATCTAGTGAAAGCTGCAGTTTATCATTCGTATGGACCACCCGAAGTGGTTAAAATAGTTGAGGTTGCCTTACCTCAAATTAAGGAAAAGGAATTACTGATTAAGGTGCATGCATCGACTGTAAATCGCACTGATTGCGGTTTTAGAAGTGCTGAGTATTTTATTTCTCGTTTTTGGTCGGGATTGTTTTATCCTAAGAATAAAATTTTGGGATGTGAGTTTGCAGGAGTAGTTGAATCCATAGGAAAGGATGTCAATAATTTTAAAATAGGAGATCACGTTTTTGGATTTAAGGAACAATTTGGTACCCATGCCGAATATATGGTTATGGATAGTACTTCATCAGTAGCATTAATTCCTGAAGGTTTTGGATTTTATGAGGCAGCTCCTTTTCTTGAGGGTGCGCATTATGCACTTAATAACATAAAAGCTGCTCAAGTTAAATCTGGTGATTTAGTTTTAGTGAATGGTGCTACCGGAGCAATTGGCTCGGCTGCAGTGCAAATATTAAAAGCAATGAATATTCAAGTAACTGCAATTTGTCCGAGTAAGCAAATTGATTTAGTAAAATCGCTTGGTGCAGATGTTGTAATTGATTTTGAAAAGGAAGATTTTACGAAATTGAAAAGCAAGCATGACTTTATTTTTGATGCTGTGGGTAAGAGTTCTTTTTTTAAATGTAAACACTTGCTCAAGCCAAAAGGAATTTATATTTCTACCGAGCTGGGGTACCTATCTCAGAACCCTTTTTTGGCCTTAATTACTCCATTGTTTGGAGGAAAAAAATTATTGTTCCCTATACCAAGTATATCACAACAAGATGCTTTATATTTTAAAAAATTGGCGGAAGAACGAAAGTACAAACCACTTATCGATCGTAGTTATACATTAGATAAAATTGTGGATGCCTACATTTATGTTGAAGGAAGGCAGAAGATAGGCAATGTTGTTGTGAAAATAGTTGATGTAGATTGATTGAAACGACCAGCGCAATAAACTAAACATGATACTTTATACCGATTACACTTTCAATTTAGTCCAATTGCAGCATGGCCTTATTGTACTAACTCAAGAAGTATCGGCATTAACAATTGCATATTTATTTTTTAGTCGGACTATAAAATAAATGCAATTGGTATTATACCGATATGATATTTGTAATAGACCAATAAATTTGGTCTAACAAATGATCATCGGCATTTACCTCAGTTTGAAATGGTCTAAAGACCATTTCACTTTCGTAT
>DAORKI010000132.1:0-8695 GCA_035439485.1 Bacteroidia bacterium | reverse complement strand
CAAATTAACGCTGAACCAGCGGCTATCGCTAGCATGCTGTTACCAGATGCCCGACACTCTGGCTGACTATCCACCAACCTGTCATAATTGTCAACTAGTGTGCGCTGAAACCGTGCGCAGCATTGCAAGCTCTTTTTATTTTTTGAAGCGGCAGGTTTTGGTGGCTGGAAAAAATAAAATGTGCTTGCAATTTACGCTGGCATATTAGCTAATAGGAACCAAGGTTGCGCTGAGCGCGCTGACTGTCCCTGTCTTAATTACAACGTTTTCGTTGAGTTTTGAAGTGTAACCAGCACCAATTTTAATGTTGTAAGTATTCGCGCCTACGTGTAAAATTTGATATTTACTTTCTTGGTCTGTCGTTGCGGATTTGCCATTTTGTTTTATTGCTACTGTGTCACCTTGTATTTGTGTGTTTGTTTTGTCTACTGTTACGTAAACTTTATACTTGCTGTACCTGTGCCTGAAACTAGATTTAATACTTGCTCGAACACAAATTGTTTTCTTATTAATTCGTTTGTTTTATAAATTTCTTGTCCGTCAAGAAACATGGAAATTAAGTTGCTGTAAACTTTATTATTTGCAATAATTTTAGCTTCTGTCCCTTGTTGCGATAGTTCTACTAATTGCAAAAATTGTTGGTGTAAGTTGTCGAAGGCATTTTTGTCAGCGTTAAAAGACGTGGCAAAAGCTTGATGGCATGTTTTGATTGGCTAGAATTGCGTCAAGATTGGAAGCAATATAGGTTTGTCATGCAGTTAATAATCCTTGATGGCTGTTTCCAAATCAGTTGCGTCTGTTAATTTTTATTCTGTTAATAATCAATTAATTATTATTCTTAATGCCAACTTAACGTGCTAAATTTCCAATTCGTATAAATAAAATTATAAATTAGCTAAATATTAATCTAATAAATCCTTTAAATTATGAGTTCAAATTCATTAAACTTTAAAGGGCTACAACATGGCAAAAGCCTCGAAGCACAATGCTTCCCAAGCCAGTGTGTTAACAATAAAAATCCGAAGAAAGAGAGAGACCTCGTTTCGCTAAGCTTCGGGACTAGGCATCGAAAGCAATGTTTACAAGTAATTTTAGGATTATTTTAATGTTTAATGCTGCAAACTCATATGCTCAAATTGGAAGCTCCAACAGTAATCCTCATCTCATAAACTTAAATTATGGTGCTGGTTATGGAGAGTTTCAATTTCATTATCCAGATACGGTAATGTATGTCAAATTAGTTGGTTTGCAGAATAAACAAAATTTTTATTTTAATATTGACACAACTTCTAGTCTGGTAATAAAAAGAATTACCATAAAAAAAATTGATAATTTAGCCAATAATATTTATGACAGTGAAGTTTCTAGTTTAAATTATAATTTATCACTTAATAATATTTATTTCACAAATATTGATTCTGACCTTTTATTAATTAAAAAAGAATCATTTTCTAACTCATGTAATTACTGCGACACTGCAAATTTGAAACTTGGAATCAGCTTAATACAACAAATTTTGCCAGATTGCAGCGGAGATCCAAGATATTGTGATAACCTTGTTCGAAATGGCGATCTTGAACAATTTGCTCCTCAGTTTGACGAAAATATTCCCACTGAAACTTCTCCACCCTATACTGGAACATTTGTTTTTCCACATTGGGGTATTTTAGGTATGGATGAAAGCGCCACTTGTGGGTGGAATTATGAGTGGTACACCCAGCCTGGTGGTTATACTATGGAAGTAAGTCCCACCTATGTTAATTCTTGGTTTGATGACCCCTTAACATTTCCAACTTGCACCCTAAACATTCCAATAAATACACTTTTTCAGTGTAATAACCTATCTGCCTACGGATTAACTCCCCAAAGTTGTAATATTCAGACTCAACAAAATAATTATTTTTTTCCTAATAATTTAGGATTTACAAATGAAGGTTATATAAGAAACTCATTAGCTGTTCCCTCTAGGATGATGCGTGGTCAAATTGACCCTCCTTTACAAGCTAATAAAAAATACTATTTAGAAGTAAACATTGGAGCGCCAAATGCAGGAACTTATGGTGGTTTGATTGATATAGATGTTAGTTCTTCCCCGAATTATAATCAAGCCAGTTATCAAGGAGGGGCGACTCCAGCAGTTCTTGAATTGCAAATAAATGGTTTTGATTATGACGCAAATAATCTATGGAGAAAATTCAATACAATTTTCACGACTAGTGCTACTGGAAATGAAAGCAGAATCTATGCAGGTAATTTAAGTCATAGTGCCTATGGTCAATTTCCATCTGCAAATCCTGTTGGGACATATTGCTATAATATGGGGAATGGGAGCTACTTTTTCGACAACTTTATTGTTAAAGAATTCTTTGCTGATGCAGGAAATCCAACAATCGCTTGTGAAGGAGCACCAGTACAAATCGGTGGTAATTCCTGTCCGTTCCCAAATGCAGTCTATAATTGGCAACCATCAGCTTATTTTGTTGACAATACCATTCAAAATCCCACTTTTATTTTACCTTTAGGGAGTGGATTATCAAATGTTACTTGTACTTTAACTGTTACAATTCCAATGGCCGATGGAACTTTTGCAACAACAGATCCAAGTTATGTCGATATAACAATTATCCAAGGTAATTCAATTGCACTTTTAGGAACAACATCAGTTGTCATAGGCGGATATACAACACTTTATGCCAATAATGGCTCAAACTATGTTTGGACAGGCAGCGATGGAACTAGCAATACAGGCGCTTCTATTAATGTAGGTCCGCTAACACAAGATGTTACTTATACTGTTAATGCTTTGTCAAATTCTGGTTGTAGCGTTACAGAAATAATCACTGTAACTGTAACACCATTACCCGCTGCTTGCATCAGTGACCCTAATTATCCAAATACCATTATTATTCCCGATGGGACAGTTGATGCAACGTTTTTAGCAATGAATTTAGGTGTTTATGTCGGTACTGTTTATGTAGTTACTTCAAAGAACTTTGCTCTAGCTGGAACTTTGAATTTAAGCAGTGCTATGAATGTAAAGTTTGAGAACTGTCATTTCTATTGTTATGATGCATCTGAAATTTTAAATTATGGAATGTTAGACTTGCATAGAAGTAGATTTGAAGCTTGCAATAAAATGTGGAAGGGGATTCAAAATAACTTTGGAATAAGAGTAGAGAGTTGTAATTTTAAAGATGCTGAGTTTGCAATCCATTTAAAAAATTTATCAAGATATAGAATTTCTACGACAACTTTTGAAAACAATTTGTACGGGATTTTTATGGGCGAAACGAATATACTCACTGTAATTACAGGATCTGATTTTAACAATCAATTTGCTAATCCTCTGCCATTAAAGCCAGCATATGCAAATATGTTAAATTGGCAACCTAAATCAGAATCTGGTATTAGAATAGAATCTATGAAATACCCCATTCAAATTGGCCTTGAAATAGCAAATGCCGCCCCTCTTTCGATTACAAATAAGTTTTACACCATTAACTTATATTGTTAACTCTGATGTTAATGTGGTAAATTCAATGTTCTTTTCAATAACTCCATTAATTCTAAGAACAGTACCTGTATTTTTAAAATATGATGGATGCGCTATTTATGCTCAAAGTACTTTCATACCTAAAAAATTGATGGTGAGTCCTATTGCAAATTATACTGGACATGAGTTTGCAAATTGTACCGAAGGAATCAAAACAAATAGGGTTTCTTTAAATGCTGTTAAATTAAGTATGAATAATGTAGGTTCAGGAATACAATGTTTTAATTCTTTAATGTGTATACATTATGTATGTGAAAACACCATTACATCTCAATTTAGAGGTATTGAGATATCGGGTGCTGGTTTTGCAAATAGTGTAAATGTAAACTCAAACGTGATTACTGTTTCCAACTTAATTGCCTCTTCAGGTATTAGTGTAACCGCAACTCAATTAGGTAATGCTAACAATGTCAATATTAAATTTAATGTAATAACTGCAGGGCGCACTACTATGAATGGGATTCTTACTTCAAAATTATCATCACCTACTTTATTGTGTAACACGGTAAAAAGAGTCAATAACAGCAGTCAATATTCACAATTGATTGCATTAAATGGTTATAATATAAGTGGCTGTAATGGCGCAAATTTAACCACTAACAGTATGGAATGGTTGAGTGCTGGGAGTACAGCAAATAATGGGAACGATTATATAATTACTTCAAGCACTGGATCAGAATTGGTTTGCAATTATTCAAGCGTGTCAAATGTTGGGTTTAAAGTTTCTAGTAATTGTATTGACTTAACATTTAGAAGAAATAAAATTGGCTCACACGCCATAGGTTTATATTATGACAATACAGCTAACTCAGGATCTCAACCAGCTAATCCAACAGATCCAACTGAAGGTAATAGATGGCTTGGGGCATATAGTGCTTTAGGTGCAAAGAATGAGGCGTTACCTCCAGATGTTAATAACAGTATATTTTATTATCACCCATCAAATACAAATATCAACAAACCTGCAAATAATAGTTGGTTTCCACCCAATTGGTTTAACGCAAATGGTTCAAGCCTTATCCAAGCCGATTGCACCATTGGACCTTGCGTCCTCAATCAAATCGCACCGCCAGATAATATTAGTCATTATCGTGCAATTGCAAATGGTTCTATCATCACTATTGGTTATCCTGCACAAACCAAATGGATGGCACAAAGTTATTTAATAAATCGTTTAGGTAAGGATACAACGCTCAGAAATAGTGATGACAGTTTACATTACTTTTATTATGCACCTGAAAATAGAACGCTCAGAACTATTAGAGAAATTGATGCTAGAAATAATAATTATGCGGCAACCAGTAAGTTAATTTCGAATAGTGTTTATGCCAATGATAGTTTATTGAATGTATTATCTCAAAATATGACGCTTCAATTGAGTGATACTTTAATGCCTGATTCTGTTTTTTACAATTTAAGTGCTAATTTACAAGAACAGTATGCCTTTATTAATGATATCAATGAAGGCTTTTCAAATGATATTTTTGAGCTATTGTCTGAGAATTTAAATCAAGCCAAAGAAATTAACGATACACTGCAAAGCACCAATGCCAATGAAACTATTTTACAAACCATCAATGATATTTATTATAGGTATCACAAAAGTAATTATGTAAAAATCAACGAAGATGATGCATCCATGATAGCCTACATTGCACATCTTTGTCCGCTTGCCGCAGGTCCAGCCGTATATCAAGCACGCGATTTATATACTTTGTTGGTAGATTCTGTTGTTTACCACGATAGTGTAAAATGCGCCATGCAAGGCTATGCTAGAGAGGAATTGCAAGTTTTTGAACCGAAAGTTGCTATTCAAAAAATTGCGCCTGCCTATTTTAAAGCATTTCCTGTACCAAGTAAACATGCCGTTGAGCTTCATTTTACTGAATTAAGCTCAGAAGCCAATCTTACGGTCTTTAATATACAAGGCCAATTGATTTATCAGTCTACTATCCCAAAAGGCATATCAAAGTTTAATTTAGATATTGAGGAGTATAGCGAAGGCGTTTACCAAGTTTTGCTGGTAAACAATGAATTTTCTAAAATAAGCAAAATTTGCAAAATTAAATGAGAAAATTAATCACTTTAAGATTGTTATTGGCATTGTGTGCAATGCCAATAACAACTTTTGCCCAATGGAAAAATAATGTTTGGATGTGGGGCGCATGGCCTAATGATACAACTTGGGCTTATCGCGGTATAACTAAGTTAATTTTTGACTCAAATTCATTAAATTATTTCAAAGATTCTTTAAATAAAATAAACATTAGTGGCACTTACACAGGTTTAAGTACACCTGATAACAATTACTTTATTTATAGTAATGGGTACACAGTTGCCAATAAAAATCATGACACTTTGTTGTATGGCACTGGTTTAAGTCCGGGAGGTACTTACAGTAATTGGTCTGCGATTGGAAACCCAACTCCTTATTCTGCTGTTTTACTTCCAATGCCTGGTTCAGATACTTTCATGGCTCTGATACATACGGACAATTTTAATACTGGTACCTACCATGCGGAAAATGTTTACATGTCCATTATTGATCCAATATTTAACAATAATCAAGGAGCTGTTACCATTAAAAATCAATTGGTGGCCAATGACAGTTTTAATATTGGTGCATTATTAGTTAATCGCCATGCAAATGGTAGGGATTGGTGGATATTGTTAAAACGAAATTATCAAAATGATTTTTTTACTTTTTTACTTACACCATTGGGTGTTGAATTAAAACAAATACAAGCTATGGGTGGGCCAATAGCAAGATTCGGAGGACAAGGTGTATTTTCTCCTAATGGTAAAATTATGGCTGGTTTTAACAATGGCTATCAATTACGTATTTATGATTTTAATCGATGCAGTGGTGAGTTAAGCAATATGCGTTATAAATATATCACTCCTGAAACTGGCGGAGGCACTGCCTTTAGCCCAAACAGCAGATATTTATATATTTGCAAGTGGGATAGTTTATGGCAATTTGATATGCAAGCGCCTGATATTATGGCCTCGCAAACCTTTATAGATAAAATAGATACTACTTTTGCAGACCCTGCCACAGGTTTTATTTCAGGTTGGTGTTACATGTACCTCGGAGCAGATGGTAAAATTTATGTACAAAACTTTAGTGGTGTCATGCTTAATGTCATCAACAACCCCGATATGCCTAGCCAAGCTTGTAATTTTGTGCAAAATCAAATACAGTGCCCTACTTACTATTATGCCACTGTGCCTACTTATGTAAATTTAAATTTAATGCAAGAACCTGGAAGTATTTGTGATACCCTTGGTGTAGGAAATGAAAAATTAAATATTAAAAATTCTGCATTAAAAATTGCACCCAACCCCAGCAATGGCAATATAAGTATAGAGTTTCCGGTACAAGAAATTAGCGGCATATTGTATGTATATGATGTTAACGGCAAATTGGTTTATAGTGACTATGTTTCGCCATATACCTACATTAAAAATATAAACTTACAAGGCAAGTTAAGTAGTGGTATGTATGCACTAAGTATGGTGTTTGGGGAGGAGCGGTTTTTAGGGAAGATGGTGGTGGAGTAAGTTGGTAACGAAATGCCAAAGGTGTTTAAACGTCATTTTGAGCCGAAGTCTATGCAATCTGTTTCAATGCATGGTGCTAACTTTAGAAAGATTACTCGCAATGATTGGTACTTATGGGCGCACTTGGAAAGGATGATGTGATATTGTACTATCTTTATCTAAGATAATGAGAACTAAAAAATTTTGGGTTGGTGTGCGGTTGGAAAATTTTAGCTCTTTTACATTTTTAGTGCGGTTGCCTGTCGCGGTTGGAAAAATGGGAAAGTGCTAAAATGTGCGGTTGGGAGCGAGGGGTCGGGAATGTTTAATGTTTGCTCTGTCCTTTGTTTTTTGTCGTCAACGGGTTTCTGGTAACGGTTTGCGGCTTTGCGATGGGCGGGCATTTTACCACAAATGTTGATGCGGAGTACAACTGTTGAACCCACTACAAATGTGTCTGCGGAGTACGAAACCCCGCCTATTGCAAAACCGCTGTTAGCAGCCGTTATTCTTGTCAAAATGTCCATCCAATTCTTACGTTTAAAGGTATGCTCAATGTCCAATATTTACCTTCAAGATTTGTTATATAATAAACGTTGGGATGTCTTGGCATTTCCATTTCGTCTTTTGGATTAATTCTGTCAAAATGCTTAACGTCTTTATATCTTAAACCAAGTCCTGCGTAAAAGTCAAATGAAAGTCGTTTTGCAATTATTTGATAGCCAAGTTTAAGGTTGAAACTATAGGTTTGTTTTTTAATTCCAAAAGTGTCGGGATAGTTCGTGAAATTGTACGCTGTGTCCGAGTAAATGTTTTTTACCCCAAAACTCCAAATGTCTTTGTATTGATTACTTAAATAATTAAACTCAAAACTTAAATACGGTCCAAGCGGTGCTGATTTTTTAAGGTATAATTTCTCTTCAAGTGAAACTCTGAATCCTTTAATGTCTGGCTTAAAGTCATTGCCTATATCCATTAAACTAACCGGCAATAAGTAAGATGCCATTATTTGTGTAGAAAAACTTCGTCCTGTCCTTCGCTCATAACTAAGTTCAATTGATGGGTTAATCATTCCAACTATTTTTAGAGGAGTAATTTTAAAAATGTTTGAGTATTTGTCGTAAGATTTGTCAAGTGGTTTATAGGTTAAGTATGAACTGTCTTTTGTTGCAAGGTCGATGTAAACAGTCTTTGGATAAGTATATCTTTTCTTTGTTTTAGTGTCAATGTAAAAACCAGTCCAGAAATGCCAATTCGGATAAGCATTAAGCCAATATGCAAATGAATTTTTAGATTTTATACTTACAGTTTTTGTCAAGCTGTCATTGTAAACTGAGACAATTAATGGCTTTTTGTCTCTGTCAACTGAAAATGATTTACTTGTCGAAATACCTTTTATTGTGTCTTTGCCCATAACCAAATTGCTTGGCTCACTTGTTAAGATTGTCAAGCTGGTTTTCTTTGAGTTGAACATTGTCGCACAGGAACTAAATGCCAATACAAATGTCGCTGAAATCATATGTCTGCTGTGTCTCGTCATAATGGCTGCTAACGGTTGCATGCTTGCGATGGCTGCGAAACAGATGCTACAAACTGCAA
>DAORKI010000131.1:0-8844 GCA_035439485.1 Bacteroidia bacterium | reverse complement strand
ACAAAGCTATTTATACGTGCTCACAACAAAATGGCTCAGACTTTTTAGTTCAAATTCATGATTTTGGCAATTTTATACCAATGTGAATAATAAATTATACCAATAATTTACAAATCATATATTGGTTATTGCCGATAGGAAAGAAGTTTAGCACTAATAAAGTGAAGCGAATTTGGGCTATTACTACTTTAACATAAGTACTACTAATAGGCCCTTACATTTTTTCCTTCCATATAGTTAATAAATGATTGGTTAACTACCTTGTTCCCTCCTGGGGTTGGGTAATTGCCTGTGAAGTACCAATCACCAGTATTCAAAGGACAAGCAGCGTGCAAGCCTTCAATAGTTTGATATACTATACTTACCTCTGTTTTTATTTCGGGTGGGGTGAGTAATTCAGCAATTTTAGCACTTATTTGTTCAGTGGTAAAAGGCTTATAAACTTCTCGAACCACATTGATAATGTGTTCAGCTGGGAGTTCACACTGTGCTTTGGCCTTTTCATATACTTCATCTAAAATATTGCTCTGAAAAGTTTCTTTTAATAATTCCACAGCAGCTTGAAAAGCTATAAAATCGCCCATTTTCGCCATGTCAATACCATAACAATCTGGATACCTAATTTGGGGGGCAGAAGAAACAATAATTAATTTTTTTGGTCCTAATCTGTCTAGCATTTTAATAATGCTTTGCTTCAATGTAGTGCCCCTTACAATAGAGTCATCAATAATTACAAGCGTATCAACATCTTTTTGAATAGTACCATAGGTAATGTCATACACATGCGCTACCATATCACCTCTATGGGCATCATCTGTAATGAATGTGCGTAACTTTGCATCTTTAATGGCAATTTTTTCTGCTCTAGGTCTAAAATTTAAAATGCGCTCTAATTCTGTTTCAGTGAGATCGCTGCCTGCTGCTAATATCTTTTTCTTCTTCACTGTATTGATATAATCTTCTAAGCCTTTCATTAGGCCATAAAATGAAACTTCAGCAGTATTAGGAATATATGAAAATACCGTATTTTTTAAATCATGATGAATAGCAGGCAAAATTAAAGGACACAATTGGTATCCTAATTGCTTTCTTTCTTTATAAATATCAGCATCGCTACCGCGCGAAAAGTATATACGTTCAAAGGAACATGCTTTTCTGTCGCCAGGCTGGTTAATATTTACTTCTTCAACTACATTATTTTTTCTAATGATTAAAGCGTTGCCAGGTCCAAGTTCCTTTACATCTTGGTATGGTACATTAAATGCAGTTTGAATTACTGGACGCTCAGAACAAACAACGGCAACTTCTTCATCAACATAATAATATGCCGGCCTAATGCCATTTGGATCGCGAAGCACAAAGCTATCACCATTGCCAATAATGCCTGCCATAGTGTAACCTCCATCCCATTTTTTACTTGAATCCTTTAAAATTTTAGGAATATTTAAATTTTCAGAAATTTTTTCAGAAATTTCAATATTGTTGAACCCTTTTTGCTTGAATTCCTTAAAAAGTCGTTCATTTTCTTTATCTAAAAAATGACCAATACGCTCCATCACAGTTACAGTATCGGCTTTTTCTTTAGGATGCTGACCTAGTTCAACCAATTGATTAAAAAGTTCATCAACATTGGTTAAATTAAAATTTCCAGCTACAGCTAAATTTCTTGTTTGCCAATTATTAATGCGTAAAAAAGGATGGCAGCTTTCAATACCATTATTGCCAAAAGTGCCATAGCGTAAATGACCTAAAAATATTTCACCTGTAAAGGGTAAATTTTTCTTTAGCCATTCTGGTTCGGTTAGTTTGCTTGGATCAGTATTTTGTAATTCAATAAATTTACTGTTTATTTTTGCAAAAATCTCTTTTAATGGAGCACTGTGATTACTTCTATATCTACTAATATATCTTTTGCCTGGCTCAGCATCTATTTTGATATTTACTAATCCTGCACCATCTTGCCCTCGATTATGCTGCTTTTCCATTAGCAAATACATTTTATTCAAACCATAAAATGAAGTTTTGTATTTTTCGTAATAATAGGTTAAAGGCTTACGAAGTTTGATAAATGCGATGCCGCATTCGTGTTTGATGTAATCACTCATTTAATTTTTTTTTACAGTGCAAAATTAAGCATTAATAACTTTAATTTAGGTAATTGTTTAGGCAAATCGTTAATTAATATATTTGCAGCTTATGTTTTTAAATTTATACGCTTGAGGCATTCATTTATTCCTTTATTTTTGATATTGATAGTTGCATTTAGTTTATGCTTAAGCAAGGTGTCAGCACAAAGTGATTGGAATTTTTCAGTGAATGTAAGTGCAAAGGATATTGAAACTAAAAATCAATTAGAAGGGGCTAATATTATTATTACAGAAAAAGCAAATAATACCAGAGTGCATTCTGCCATTAGTAGCTCAAACCAAAAGATAAAGTTAAATTTGGATGCAGACAAGGATTACGTTTTAAAAATATCAAAGAGTGGATATGTTACAAAAACAATTTCTATTAGCACCAAAAATGTGCCTGTTTTTGATAAAACTATTCCTAGCTTTATATTTGATGTAAGTGCCGATATTTTTTCTGAAGAACCAAATGAAGATTATTCAGCCTTCAGGCAAACGTTTGGAATGATATTGTTTGATGAATCTAAAAAGGATTTTATATGGATTCCAAACCCCGATTCAAAACAAAAGGAAGATGAGTTAAAAGATAAACGCAAAGAATTAAGAAAAAAAGAAGAAAAGAACAATAAAAGAAGTGCTAAAGAGGATGGGAAAGATGAAATTGACGCCTTATCGGCAAAAAAAGAGGAGGCACTTAGAAGGGCTAAAGAACGTGAACAAAAAAGAAAAGAAGATCAAGAATACCGTGAATTTTTGCGACAAGAGGCTTTAGCATCATTTAACGTTGATTATGATGCGCCAAAAATGCTCTATGCTAAAATAATAAATACTGAAACTATTGAGCAAGGAAACTATGTTGCGACCTTAACCAAAGTTACTTTTGACGATGGAAGAAAAGTTGTTTTTAAAAAGATTACTTTTGAATGGGGTGGTATTTATTATAAACAGGATGAATACGATATCACTGATTTAACCTACAATTTAATGATGAAAATAATTGTGTTGAAACAATAAGTAAATACCAGTTTCAATGGCCAAAAGCATAACATTATTTTTATTAAATACCTTGCTGATTTAGATATACAAAGGCAAATTATTTTACACTCATTTCAGTTCAAAACAAAAAAATACCTGCAATTCGAACGAAGTATTTTTTATCAATATATGATTTTTTGCCCCCCATTTTTATATTTGAATGATGCAAAAAAGTTAAAAATGGGTTTTATTAACCCACAAATTACCACGCTTTAAAACTTGCAGCATTTTTTATTAAAAAGCCCGCTATTCGGGCTTTTTTTATGCCCTAAAAGCTATAAATTTTGAGTCGGAAAAGGCTGATAATCAAAAAGTTTTCAACAAAAGTGGGAAAATATGGTAAAATGTGGGAAATATTTCCATAATTTTACGCAATTAAATAAAAAGCCCTTGTACCAACTGTTAGGAACATATGAATGCACGGTAGATGCCAAAGGAAGAGCAATGCTTCCAGTGGCGTTTAAAAAAGCTTTGACTGCAGTTTTAGACAAAGGATTTGTTTTAAAGCGCAGTGTTTTTGGTTCATGCCTAGAGTTGTACACCATGGAAGATTGGCAGCGCACCAAGAAGGATGTAGATAGATTGAATCGCTTTAAAAAAGAAAATATTGAATTTATAAGAGCCTTTTCTGCGGGTCTAAAAGCCATTGAAATTGATGCAAGTGGAAGACTTTTATTACCTAAAGATTTAATGGCTTTTGCAGGAATAACAAAAGATGTGGTGATGAGTGTGACCTCAAATAACATCATTGAAATATGGGACAAAAAGAAATATGAAGAGGTGGTAAATATTCCAAATGAAGATTTTGAAAACTTGGCAGAAAGAGTAATGGGAAGCTTAGGAAATAAGGAGGAAGGCGATGTATCATAACCCTGTATTGCTGAGAGAAAGTGTTGATGGCTTAAACATTAAGGAAGATGGGATTTATGTTGATGTGACTTTTGGTGGTGGTGGTCATGCGAAAGAAATATTAAAGCATTTGACAACGGGAAAATTGTATGCTTTTGATCAAGATGATGATGCATTTGTAAACAAATTGGATGATGAAAAACTAATACTGATAAAACAAAATTTTAAATACATGAAGAACTTTTTGAAGATGTATAACGCAATACCAGTTGACGGCATTTTGGCCGATTTGGGCGTTTCATCTCATCAGTTTGATGAAGGAGAAAGAGGTTTTAGTACCAGGTTTGATGGGGTCTTGGATATGCGTATGGACAAATCGTCAAAAGTGACTGCCGCTGAAATTATAAACACCTATGATGAGCAAGCCTTAGTAAATATGTTTAGCACTTATGGTGAAGTGGAAAATAGCAAAAGACTAGCAGCTTGTATTGTAAAAGAAAGAGCAGTAAAAAAAATAAAAACAACACAAGACTTAAAACAAGCCATTTTGAGTTGCACACCTAAAATGAAAGAGCAACAGTACTTGGCAAAGGTGTTTCAAGCACTTCGCATTGCTGTAAATAATGAACTTGATGTTTTAAAGGATTTACTAAATCAAAGTTTAGAAGTGCTAAAACCTGGAGGCAGATTATCAGTGATTTCTTATCACTCCTTAGAAGATAGATTGGTTAAAAATTTCATTAAAGCAAACAACTTCGAAGGAAAAGTGATGCAAGATTTTTTTGGTAATAAGCTGGTACATTTTAAAGCAATAAACCGCCAGTTGATTACACCAAGTGAGGATGAATTAAAGGTTAATAATCGTTCACGTAGCGCTAAGTTGCGCATAGCTGAGAAATTGTAAGTATGGCAGAACAAGAAGTATTACATAATCAAGAACCACTGAAAGAAACACCAATAGATGGTGCTTCAACAAAAGCTGCACCACAAAAGAAGCAAGTGCATAAAGTGGTGGTTCGCTCAGTAGTTGATGTAATCAACGGCAATTTTTTAACCAATCAAACCAGTTTAAAGCAAGTTCCATTTGTATTGTTTCTAACCATAGTGGCCTTGTTTTACATAGCCAATAGTTACTATGCCGAAAGGAAAATACGACAAATCAGTAAAATAAACAACGAATTAAAAGAATTACGCTCAGAATACATTACCTCAAAATCAAAATTAATGTTTGTGAGTAAACAAAGTGAAGTGGCAAAAACTGCAGAGGATATGGGATTACCAATTAAAGAAAGTACCACACCACCAGGAAAAATTATAGTAGAATAAATTCTTTATATAAGAATCAAACTTGGCAGAAAAAAAGGACATAAAGAAAGATTTTCTATGGCGCATTTATATCATGTATGCGCTTATTGTGCTTTTTGGTTTTTCAATTATTGTTAAAGTATGCACTATACAATTTGCAGAAGGTGATTATTGGAAAAAGAAAGAACATGAACTTACCATGAAGGACTTTGATATTGAGGCCTCCAGAGGAAGTATCTTTTCGGCTGATGGAAGTTTATTGGCTACTTCTGTTCCAATTTTTGAGTTAAGAATGGATGTGGTTTCTGAACCTGTTACTGATAAAATATTTTATGAAAAACTTGATTCTCTTTCTGCAAAATTAGCGCAAACATTTAATCACAGAACAAAGAATGAATGGAGAACAGCATTGAAAAATGCCAGAAAAAACAAGGATAGATATTTTTTAATTGCACGCAAAGTGAATTATGCTACTCTTAAGGAAGTACGCACTTTTCCCATCTTTAAAATGGGTAAATATAAGGGTGGATTAATTGTGCTTCAGCAAAGTAGGAGAGAGCTACCATTTAAAAATTTGGCCCAACGTACTATTGGATATGATAGAAAATCGAATAAACCTCTTGGTATTGAAGGCGCATTTAATAAAGAGCTACAAGGAATAAGTGGTAAACGCTTGATGCAAAAAATTGCTGGAGGTGTTTATAAACCAATTAATCAGGATAATGAAATTGAACCACAAGATGGTAATGATGTTATTACAACCATTGATGCCAATATACAAGATGTAGCTCATCACGCATTAGAAAAGCAACTGAAGGCACAAGATGCTCATCACGGTTGTGCCATTTTAATGGAAGTAAAAACAGGAGCCATTAAAGCTATGGTAAATCTTACACGTTTGGATAGTGGTGCATATGCTGAAACCTTTAATTATGCTATAGGTGAAGGTACAGAGCCTGGCTCAACTTTTAAGTTAGCAGCCATCATGGCAGCTATTGAAGATGGTTACACTGATTTAGATGAAATAGTTGATACGGAAGGCGGAAGAAAAGCTTACGCTGGGGGCTATATCATGAAGGATTCACACGATGGTGGTTATGGGAAAATAACTGTGAAACAAGTTTTTGAAAAGTCTTCTAACGTGGGCACTTCAAACATCATTATGAAGTATTACAAAAAACAACCGCAAAAATTTATTGACAGATTGTATTCTTTTGGCATTCAAAAACCCCTAGGAATTGCTTTACCTGGCGAAGCTACACCCTATATAAAAGACACTAAATCAAAATTGTGGAGCGCTTTATCATTACCTCTCATGAGTATTGGTTACGAAGAAAAACTAACCCCCTTGCAAACTTTAAATTTTTACAACACCGTGGCAAATAATGGTAAAATGATGCGCCCTCAGTTTGTGAAAGAAATTCGTAGCAAAGGTCAATTAGTTAAGTCTTTTCCTCCTATAGTAATTAACCCTTCTATATGTTCTAAAAATACAATTGATAAAGCCAAAGAAATGATGGAAGGGGTGGTAAAAGAAGGAACTGCTACTTTTTTAAGAACAGCACCTTATCAAATTGCAGCTAAAACTGGAACAGCTCAAATAGCACTTGGAAATAAAGGTTATACGCAAGATGGCAAAAAATCTTACTTGGCTTCATTATGTGGTTATTTTCCTGCCAAAGATCCTTTATATTCTATCATAATAGTGGTGTTTGCACCTTCAAAGGCTGCTTACTATGGAAATGAGGTTGCTGGTCCTGTTTTCAGAGAAATTGCAGATAAAGTTTATAGTAACAGCATGGAAATTCATAAGCCACTACAAACCGACACAGCAAAGGCAATTGTGCATGTGCCTATGCTCAAAGCTGGTAGAAAAAATGATATTCAACAAGTAGCAAAAGTGCTGTCTTTAAAAACGGCAATAACAGACGAAAATTCTAATTATGTGTGGCCTCAAATGTATAACGAAACCTTTAGTTTAAAAGGGATTAAAACAAAAGAAGGTGAAGTGCCACAGTTGATAGGCATGGGTTTAAGAGATGCCTTAACCATACTTGAAAACCAAAAAATATCGGTGAAAGTCATTGGAAGGGGTGTGATAAAAAAACAATCTATTGAACCTGGAACAAAAGTTAATAAAGGAACTAGCATAACCATTGAATTATCGTAAAATGAAATTACTAAGCGATATCATATATAAGTCAGGTATTGAAGAAGTGCTAGGGGCAACGCATGTAGCAATCGATAGCATTAGTTTTGATTCACGAAAAGTTCAAAAATTAAGTTTGTTTGTGGCTGTAAAAGGTGTTAGTAGCGATGGTCACCTTTTTATCAATAAAGCAATTGAGGATGGCGCAATAGCAATTGTTTGCAGCGAAATGCCTAATAAAATTTATGATAATGTAACTTATATTAAAGTTAAAGATACTTCATATGCTTTAGGCATAATTGCTTCAAACTTTTACGATAATCCTTCAACAAAGCTAAAATTGGTAGGGGTTACAGGAACAAATGGTAAAACAACAACAGTAACTTTATTATACCATTTATTTAAATTTTTAGGTTATAAAACTGGTTTAATTTCTACAGTTAAAAATTATATCGATAACCATGAATTCATAGCGACTCACACCACACCTGATGCTGTTCAATTGAATGAATTATTGGCAAAAATGGTTGAAAATGGAATTGCTTATTGTTTTATGGAAGTAAGCTCTCACAGCGTAGTGCAGCATAGAATTACTGGTTTGAATTTTACTGGTGCTGCATTTTCAAATATTACACACGATCATTTAGATTATCATGGAACATTTGAGAATTACATAGCTGCAAAAAAAGGATTCTTTGATCAATTGAACGCACAAGCTTTTGCCATTGTCAATAGAGATGATAGACATTTTGCTGTGATGCTACAAAATACAAAGGCAAACAAAAAAACCTGCTCTATAAATCAACAAGCCGATTTTAAAGCTAAAATAATTGAAAACCATTTTGCTGGATTGCATCTTCAATTGGATGGCACAGAAGTTTGGACAAAATTAATAGGCAGCTTTAATGCATATAATATTTTAATGGTGTATTCCATTGCAATGTTGTTAAAGCAAGATCGTACCAATGTATTAACTGCAATTAGCAGTTTAAATCCTGTTGATGGTCGTTTTCAATTCATAAGATCAGGTAATGGTATCACTGGAATTGTTGATTACGCGCATACGCCCGATGCATTGGTGAATGTTTTAAAAACCATTCAAGATATAAGAACTGGCAATGAAAATATAATTACGGTAGTTGGTTGTGGTGGCGATAGAGATGCAGCTAAGAGACCTGTAATGGCTGAAATAGCCTGCAAATTAAGCAATAGAGTAATTCTTACTTCTGATAATCCAAGAAGTGAAGATGCCGAAGAAATAATAAATCAAATGATGAAAGGTGTTGATACTGTGGCGAAAAAGAAGGTATTGTGTATTAGTGATAGAAGACAAGCAATTAAAACCGCTTGCGCCTTAGCCAGCACCAATGATATAGT
>DAORKI010000130.1:0-8854 GCA_035439485.1 Bacteroidia bacterium | reverse complement strand
ACTTCATAAATTACAGTCGATTTATACTTTCCTACAATTCCAAATGCATTTACACCCTGCTTATTATTTCTGACAATGATTCCATTTCTTTCAAACTCATCTGCCACCATTGAATGCATCAAACAAATTCTTTTCACAGCATTGTTTTCAACAATGGCAAGTATTCTTTTTACCTGTGAGCTATTTGTGGTTACCTGATTACTTTTTGTAGCAACAACTTCACGGTTTAAATCAGTAACGCCAATTATCCAATTTTTACAATTCATTTCGCTTCCACCAAATACTGTAACATCTCCTTTTTTAGGATCTGAGATTGTTTGTGTAATTATGCCTGCTCTAAAAAGTAAATTCCAAAAACTAAGATTATAACTAAACCAATGGGCATTTGCATTTGAAACCTCCGGTGCATTTAAAGCAACAAACAGCAAATCCATTGTAGGATGAATATATTCTTTGAGATTTACTTTAGTTGTCATTCTATGCTTGGTTACAACTTATTTGATTTATGATTGTATCTATCCATTGTTGCTGTTTAGCCTCATTTGCGAATCTTGCTGGCGTTTGTAGTAAGCAAAAGCGTATATCAGTCTGAATGCAATGACTTTGAATGGCATTAATCTGAGCATGAATATTCGTAATGCCAGCAAATGTTTTTCTTGTAAAATATACAGCTCTTAAATTACTTAATGAGTCTATTAAAGCAATAATATCACTCCATTGGTTTACCTGTCCATCTATAAAGCTATCATCAAAATTGTCAGCTTGATTTACTGGCACATCAACAGAATGAATCAGATCAGCAAAATCTATTCTGTACTGTTGCATGAAGTTTTGTTTGATGGGTAGTAGTTGATTTTTTAAAGACGGTAAAACCCAACAACCTGGAAGTAATTGCCACAAGTAATTTCTTGGTCGTCCATAGAAAAATGTCGGGCCAATTCGTATATCTGGATTGAATGTTCCTAAGATTAGGATTTCAGTGTCAGGATTGACAACATGATTTCTGAATTTGTGTAAAATAATAGGCATATAATTACTATTAAATTTTCACCTCCAACTTACCACTAATCAATCTTGGCAAAAGCCTGTCTCTTATTTGGCGGAGTTGGGTGTTTTGTTGTCCTAAAATGGCAATTTGTTTTTGCATGAGTATCGCCTTATCATGAAAGGATTCCATCAATTCATCTTTTGGTAAAATGATTTGCTGGAACTTTAAGAAGGGCTCAAACTGATAGTTGCTTATGCCTGTTGATTGAACTTGATAGGCTTCAATCATTCCTGTATCGTAAAGATAGTTTAGAAAATAATAGAGGTAAAGCGATGGAATACTTGTTGTGCGAATTTGTTTGCAGAAACTCGCTGCCATTACTTTGTCGCCATAAGCATCCAACATTTCTTGAGTGATATAGCAAGTGCGGCCTAAAGGCTGCCCTTCACTACCTCCGGCAGTTTCAAAAACTATATCGCCTTCAATAAGCTCTCTTGATTTCATGTTGGAGGCTTTATGAAAACGGTAAACATCCTGATTTGCTTGCCCTGCTCTTACTTTAGGAATATCAGTTCCCCTAATAACATAACCTGCAACAGAAAATTGATTGTCTTTATTGTCATTACCCCAACCACCGCCAATGTGATAGTCTATAACATTTCCAATAGGTTCAATTCGCCAATCAGTTGGTATTCCCTTCTTGAATTTTGCTTTTTTGTATTCAGGAAACCGCATCCGTACAAACCATTCCTTGTACAACTCACGGGCAGTTTCTTCCAGCAGTTTGATGCGTTGGTTGTTTACTTCTATTAAATCATCATAGGCAGAAAGGATGGAGGCGATTCGTTGTTGGGTAGGAAGAAGTGGTTTTTTGAATTTGAGGTTTTCAAGAGTGGACTTGATAATTGTATCGAAAACACCTCCTGTTGCAACCGTTTTTAATTCTAATATTTTAAATTGAAGCAGATAATATAGATAACTTTGGTCCAATACTTCTTTATCCTTTGATCGCAAAGCATAACAAGATTGATTAAATGCAGTGCGTACTTTGCAGACTACTGTCTTTCCAACAGTTCCTCTTGCCGAAACAATAATGTCACCAATATCAAGTAGTTTGGTATTAGAATTATCTAGGCCTTTTTGAGTTATTGTTTTTTCTGTGACGAACAAGTATTTATCGTTCACGAAGTCAACAACACTCGCCCAAGGTATTTCTCCATTCCAATAATCTAATTTTTTGGTTTGAGGAGTGCCACCTAAAATAACATCAATATATGTTCCTAATTGCTCCATTTTAAACTATGAATATTTTCAAGAATAATACTACTTAAATTATTTGACTGCTTCGTTAATTCAGAAAGCGTTGTATGCCTTAAATGCATTTCAGAAATAAACTCTTCCTCCGTCAGTCCATCTTCCTCAATCACCACACCCACATAGCGGCCCGGGTTTAGGCTCCAGTCTTGTTCTTCTATTTCAGCAAAAGTTGCGGCCTTGCATAAGCCGGTTACATCTTCATACACGCCATTGGGGAAGCGTTCGTTTAGCCATTGTATTTGTGTTTCAAAATAGAGTTGTTGGTCGTGTAAAGCCTTGTATTGCTTTTCGGCTTCCTCTACTTGTTTCTCCCATCGTTTCAGCTCTTTATCTTCTTTAGGCTTTTCTTTTTTAAGCTGCTCCACTATTTTTAATTGTGCTGCTGCTTGGTTGGCATAATAATCCGCCTGGGCTTTATACTTATTCATTAAAGCAGTAAGGCGTTCCGTTTCGCCACGGAACAATCGAAAAATGGTGGCAATGTTTTGTATGTGCTCTTCGGTAAACTCCCGCAAGGCACGGGTAACCTGCCTGAAAATATTACGGGCATCTACAAACAATATTTTATGCTCAGTACCGGCATTACTTTTATCAAAAAACCAAAGTGTGGCAGGCAGTGTAACGGTGTAAAACATATTCTTGGGCAGCGTAAGCATCCCATCTATCACACCGCTTTTAACCAAATTCTTTCTAATATCGGCTTCGCTGTTTCGGGCATCGCTGGCACTGTTAGCCATTACCAAAGCGGCTCTTCCTGTGGGTTTTAATGAAGTAGCAAAAAGATTTATCCATAGGTAATTGGCATTGGGCACAGTATTTACATCTTTCTCCTTACCCTTTTTGGCGGCCGTTTTGGTTTTGTTTTGCGGAATGCCGTATTCGTTAAAACGGGTTTGGTTCTTTACTCTGTCCAGGTTTACATCATCCACATTAAAGGGTGGATTGGCCATCACATAATCAAACTTTTGGTAGCTGTTATAGGGGTCTTCATAATAGCTATTGGCCGATTTAATTTCGCCACGCAAACCATTTACGGCAATGTTCATCCGGGCTAGCTTTACCGTTTCCGGTGTTCGTTCTGCACCATACACCATCAAGTCTTTGGTATCGGTATCGTGCAGTTCTGCTCTTCTTCTATCCACGAAATAGGAGCTCTGCACAAACATACCTGCACTGCCACAAGCAGGGTCGAAGATGGTACCTCTATAAGGCTCTATTAATTCTACCATCAGCTTTACCACCGAAGTTGGCGTAAAGAACTCGCCACCACCTTGCCCTTCTGCCAGTGCAAACTCACTCAGGAAATATTCATACACTTTACCAAATACATCACCGGTGGCATCTTCAGGAATGTTGGCAAATATTTTCAATAAGGATTTTGGTAAGGTTCTGTCATCAGGCGAATACAGTTTAAAGTATTCGTCTTTAGGCAGACTGTCGAGTAGTTCGGGTTTATACTTCTCAATCTCCTCCATGGCATGTTTGATGGCCTTGGCAATGTCCTCTTCTTCGGATAATGCAAGCAAGTACGCATATTGAGCTTCCTTAGGCAAATAAAAGCCACATTTAGCAATCGCAATTTCCGCTTCGCTTTGCTGCATACGGCTGCCCTTCTGGGCTTTTAATTCAGCTTCAATTTCAGGCTTGATGCGGTTATAACGGATAGATGCAAACCGCAGGAAAATTAAACCCAAAATAGGGGTTGCATATTCGCTGGCTTTCAATCCACTGTCAACACGTAGTTTGTCTGCTGCCTGCCAGAGGGTATTCTCTAATTCTTTTAGTTGGTCTGCTGTCATAAATGCTCTTTATTTTCCTCGTATGTTTTTTTGAACCACAATAATAGCTCTAATAATCCTGTTCTAAGTGATTCAACTGCATAATTTGAAATTTTGTAATCGTTGTAATCTTCATCTTTTAAGTTGTGTATGTATTTACCGCAAGTAAAGTAAATCCATTTGTGAAGATTTTCAATAGCATCGTTTTGATACTCCTTAGAAGTCAATTGCCAATTACTTGCTGCCGATTTATTACCTGAAAGATGCTTTAATACTATGTTAATAGGAGCTTGGGCATTGGGTATAACACTTATTTCTTCCAATTTTAATAAACAGCTCTCTTGAATGCTTCGAATATTTGAAAGCAGAGCCTTTGTGTCAACACGGTTTGTTGGTAGCGCTACCTTAATTAATTCAAGTACTTGTAATTCAACTTCTGCACCAAGATAACCTAAATGAAAGATTGAAAATATTTCAGGATGATCGTGTCTAGTTTGTGTGTCAATTTGTTTATCTGCTTCAATTTTGATGTTTTCCCAAAGTGCTGCTATATCATCATTATTGAGTTTGTCATAAGTTCTGTTAATTTCAAAGACTTCAATCAATTCATTTTTATCTCTTGTGAAACTAGTTTGTCCAGAAAGTAAAAAGCATGGTAGTATTTTTATACTTTTTAGATTTCCCAATTCTTTCATCACATCAGTAAAGGCCAAATTATCAATTGCATCACCAGATAGGCCAGGCTTCCGATAAAATTTTCCATCAACCAGAACAGCATCATATTTGTGATAATTGATTTTTAGGTCAGTAATACCATCTGAAGCATTGCTAAATCCTATCAATTGAATATCATTTAAATGAGCATTCTCAATAATATTAGACAGACTCTCATGTTCATCATCAAACCAAATAACTTTATAATTTTTATTCATTATCTAAAGTATCAATTATTGGAAAAAATAATTCAAAACTTGTTGATAGATTATCCAATGCAATTCCACTGTGACCAACTCTCTCATCTATTATCTCAATTGAGCCTCCCATTTTACGCATTATTTCATTAATATACCAACCACCAAAACCATCACCTCTGTTATCACCAGCTTTTAGGCCTTTTGTAATAAACATTTCATAGGTGAAATTTTCTGGTAATGGTTTTCCATTATTTGAAAATAACACAATAAATTCACTCTTTTCAAGTCCATTGTCTTTTGATACCCAGATTTCAATTTTATTTTTTTCTTCAGTTATGAATGCGTGTTCAATAGCATTATCAAGTAGATTGTCAAATAAATTTTTAAGTAATTCTTCATTTGCCATAACAAGAGGGGAGTGAAACTTACCAGCCTCATCGCAAAACGCATCTTCATTCATTTCAAAAATTATATCAAAATTTAAATTGGCTCTGTCTTTTATTTCGTTTACATAATTTTGAATAAAAGCTACAATATTTATAGAAGTTAATTGTTTGGTATGAATATCTGAATCAACTTTTAATTGTTTAGAAACAATTTCTTTCATTTTTAAAATATCAGTATTCATTTTATTGAGATATTCCTTAAATGTAAATATATGTTTTGGACTTACTTTTAAATTTTCAACACTTGGATAATTGGGTATAATATTATTATTAAAGATTTCTAATACATTTTGCATATAACCCTCTATGTTATTAAAAGAGCCGGCAATTTTATGTCTTAAATAAGAATTTTGACTTGTGATTTCCTTTTCTAAATCATGAACTTTTACATTGAATTGATTCAATGAATCAACAGTTCTTTTATATCTTGCTCTTTGAACCTCGATATTGGGTAGCTCAATAATTACATTCAGGAAGTCCTTAATTCTCAAAGAAGGTATTACACCTCCAGTTCTTAACTTTGCTAGTTGATCATTACAATAATCGGTTTGAAGTTCATTAATTAAGTATAAAATATCAATTTTCTCTGTGTCAAATTTAAAAGCAAATATATTCGGTCCAATAAAAATTGACTCATTTTCAAAATTAAAATAAGTAGGTTTTAATATATTCCCTTTATTAGCAATTAAAAGACATGATTCTTTAATTTCACGATATTCTGATTTTATTTCAGACGTTTCTAATTTTGTAACATCTAAAAAATTATTATTTGAATTTGAATCTAAATCCCCGATTTTAATTAATTTTCCATTAGTCTCTTTATTTACTTTAGCACCTTTAATTAACTGCAACAATTTATCAAGGCGCACCCCTTGCGCTAATTCTTTATGATTTTTATCAATAAAATAGCGAAGTACACTTAAGTTATAATCATTTTTTAAAAATAATTCATTTTCAATTATACGCTGTGAAATTGTGTCAAAATCATTTCTGAACTCTTTCAATAACAATTTATAATCTAAAACAGCATCTCTTTTTCTTTCTCCAATAAAATAATTACTTGCATCAATTAATTTTACTTTCCCTTTGTTTCTTTTAGTTTTATTTAATAAAATTAAACTAAATGGTAGTGCTGTGTTTTTGAGCACTCCAGATGGAAAATGTATGATCGTGTCTAATAGGTCATTTTCAATAATTTTTTTTCTAATTTCCAATTCTCTGCCTCCTGAAAACAAGAATCCATTTGAAACTATTGCAAGCAGTTTTCCTTTATTTGAAAGCACCTCAATTCCCTTCTCAATTAAAAGACTTTCGGCAGTTCTCGGAAAACCAACATGTGTTATAAAACCATCAGGAACTTTCAGGCCAAACGGTGGATTAGAAATAACTAAATCAAATAGTATTTGTTTAGGTTTCACATAGGCACTTAGAATTCGCTCATCACTTTGAAAAGTATCTTCAAAATATGGAGCCCAATTTAATATGGAATCTGCCGCTGTAAATTCAAAATTATCAAATTTATCATGTGCTAATAAGCGAAGGATCGCAATTGCCCATGTTTGCTTATATTTCTCTTGACCATAATAATAAGACCCTTTTGGTAGTGTAACCCCAAATGATGCCAAACCAGCAAATGGATTATAAATCTTATCATTCTCAAGAGGTTCAGCTATTGAAATACAGAATTCAGTTAGTTCATTAGGTTGTGTATACATTGCAGCATTCTTACCTAAATGATTTTGGTATTTCTCCAAAAAAAACTCAAAAAATTCAGCATAAATTGATTTGAAAAAATCAACATCTGATGACTGATTTAATATTTGTATCAATTCAGTAAGCGTAAAATCATTCGCATCATGAATGTGTTTACTATATACATCATAAATTGCAGTTAAAGAATTTTTGTATTTAGAATCCTCTTCATTTAAATTTTTGAATATTTGAAATATACTGTTTTTAATATCTCTAGCATTTCGGTGGTCAATATTTTCAAGAAATCCTTTACTTTTTAATTCCAAGAATAAAAAAATAAAACTCAAATCTTCTAATTCCAATAGTCCTTTCGCACGTAAAAAATACATCCAAAGATCTTTTTTTAAGTTTTCTTTTTTCGCTAAAAGAATAGCATTGTATCTTTCAACTATATTATTCATAAAATTATTTTCCATGCTGCAAATAAATAAATCAACTGTGCATTATATCTGCACACATTAAAAATAATTCTCATAAAACATTTGTGCCTTGTGCTTAATACTTTCTACAAGCTCTTGTGGCTCTAGCACTTTCACATGTTCACCTAACGAAAAAATGAGGGCAATTAATTCATAATTGATTTTGAGCTCCAATTGAATTACCTTAAAATCTCCATCCTTTTTCTTTGGAGTTTGCGATTCATGGATAGGCTTGGTTTCAATATACGGCCAGAGTTCTTTATTAATTTGAAGTAAAATCTTCACAGGAGAATCATCATCATGATTGGTTACGCCAATAATATCTTCAAAGTAAGTATTGAAATCAATATGTTCGTTTTCAATGTACTTTTTATTTACTTCTTTAAACTCAACAATTCTATCTAAAGCCAGATTCGTAATTTTTTTAATATCGGCATTATAACCAAATAAGAACCAACGACTGTTATATTCTTTTAAAAAGTAAGGGTGAAAAATCATCTTTGTAGCTTGCTTTTGTTTAAAGCTTTGATAAGTCACATTTAATACTTGCTTGAAATGAATAGCATTAAACAAATCACTAAAAAATGAAATACCTTTTAAATATTTGTTTTGTTCAAAGCCAACAATAGGTTTACCTATTTCCTTCAAATCAAAAGATGATTCTAATCGTACCACTAATTCTTCCATAAACTCAAACTGTGGCATACCTTTAAACCTGGTAAGAATATTAATGCTTTCTCGCAATTTTAGCGCTTCTTCATTGCTTACCACTTTATTTTTTATAGTAAAGTTCTTATCCGAATAACGATAATAAACCTTTTTGCCATCTTTCAAGCGGTCAAGTGGAATACTCCATCCTGATTCACTTTCCATAAACTTGATATCCTCAAAAATTTGCCTTTTTTTAATTCCTTCTAATTTAGGATAGTGTTGCATAATAGCTTCATTGCAAGCATCTATCAAGTCTTCCATATAATACCGCCTTCCAAAATTACTAAAGCAATTATCTAAAGCATGATATCGTATGGTTGCATGTTTATTAGTTGCCATTTTGTAGGTTTAAAACATAGGTTAGTCGTTCCAAATATAATAAAAAACTTTATTTTTAAGGATCTCATTCCATTTAAATCATCAATGCACATTGGCTGCACTGTGGATTTCAAAATTTGCCCCTAGAATAAAAATGGTTTTCCTGTGACCTATAAAATTCAGGAAGCGCAAATCTACACGCAAGATGGTA
>DAORKI010000129.1:1378-9117 GCA_035439485.1 Bacteroidia bacterium | reverse complement strand
CTCAGAGTGACATAAATGGAAAAATGATAATACGCTTTGCTCAGAGGGACATAAAAGGAAAAAAGGAATACGCTTTGCTCAGAGTGACATAAAAGGAAAACAGGAATACGCATTGCTCAGAGTGACATAAACCCAGATTATGCATTAGAAATGCATAAAGGATAAAGAAATAGTAAATCAGATTTTTACAAATCTGATCACATTTTCTAAATCGGGATTAACACAATTAAATCAAGTATTTCGATTTTTTAATTCTCCTATTAATAAAATTGGGTTTAGTAATAACAAAGCCCCGAAGATTTGCATCTCCGGGGCTTGTTATTTTAATGATTGACTGGGTCAATCATTAAGGGTTTACTATTGACGGCTTAAGAAAACCTTCTCAGTATACAACTTGTTGTTGTTAGTAATTTTCACCATGTACTGACCAGCAGCAATGTTTGACATTTCGATTTCTCTTGTGCCTTTCATTGATACATTGTCAAGGTGAGCAACTACTTCGCCTAACATATTGATAACTTCGATGTTACCTGTACCTTCCATTTTGTTACCAAAACGAACTGTTACTTTGCTACCAACACCAACAACTTGTAAGTTGCTGTTTGCAATTGCAGTTAAACCTGTAGCGTTTGTAACTTCTACAGTAGTTGTAGAAATTGTGTTACAGATTCCGTTGCTTGCTTCGATAGTTACAGTATAAGTACCAGCAGCAGTAAATGTATGAGCTACGTTAGCAGGACCGTTAGCAATAACAGTTCCATCACCAAAGTTCCAGTTAAAGCTAGAAGCACCTTGTGCTGTAGCAGTAAAGTTTACAGTAGTGTTAGCATTCATATCAACACTGTTTGCACTTGCACTTAGGTTAGCATACACTGCATTTCCACCAGCTACAGTGAAGTAGTCAGAAGTTGTGTAAGTGTTAGGAGCTACACCAAAAGTCATTTCAGCAACATAGTTACCAGCAACTAAATTGTTAACAGTTACGTTACCAGATACATTGTTTAAAGTACTTACAACGTTACCGTTAGCATCTTTAATAATCATGTTTACTGTATTAGTTGTAGGGTAGTTAATGATTAATTTACCATCGTTACCAGCACAAGTTTCGTTAACTGCATTTAATTCAACCGCAGGGTGGAAGTGGATGTAGAAACGATTGTTGATTTCACCTTCAGGTAAAGTTACGCTGTAAGATGGGTTAGTACGTAAGTTAGTCATAGTACCAGCTTGGGTATCTTCTAAGTAAGCAATTACTGATGGAGCAAAGCTTGTCATATCAGTAGCTACTAAATTATAAGTACCAGCAGTTTGGATTTTAACACCCATTGGAACTACTTTGTCCATATCTAATTTACCCATTGCATTGATGTTTAATGCTTTGTTACCAGCAAAAGTATAAATTGTAGGCACACCAGGGTTTGGAGAGAACAATGTAGTAGCATCATTATCAAAAGCATCAGATCTTGCATTGTCAAAATATACAGCAGTTTGAGCAGCAAAACCATTTCCAGTAACATCCATTCTTAAAGCATTAGGAACATAGTTATATCCAAAGAATGTTGCATTAACGTCAGCGGCTGATACTAATCTGTTTAAATTGACAGCAGAAACAGTAGAGTTACCGGTTGCAGTTACCATGAAAGATTGTGATGAAGCAATTCTATCTGTAACACCTGAGGTACCGAATGAACCATCCCAAGTTCCATAAGAACCTGCATATCCACCAGATGTAACAAATGCCTTATATCCAGAAGGTGATAATACAGATGCGTTAGTACCTCTGAAAGAGTTCCAACTAATAGGTGATGGATATGGATTACCTAATAAATTTAATCCATCACTTGCAAGAGTAACATTGTATGAAGGAATAGTTCCATTATTAATTGGACCGTAAACATCAACCACAACGTTACCAGGAACCACACAAGCAAAGCCTTTCAAAGGAGTAATTGCATCAGTAGCTTGAGTTGCTGAAATCCAACCATAATCAGGATTAGGATTAGGATTTGTCTCATCATACTGCCAAACAGTTGGTAAAGTTGAGTAAGGGGCACCTGGAACGAAAGATATTGGAGTACTTGAAATGATTGTAAAATCATCTCTCCAACCTGTTGTAGTGTTATTTACCATAGCACCTGAAACTGGAGCTGATAAATAGTGATAACCAGATACAGTACCTATTTTACGTTCCACAGAAACTGAACCTGTAATTGAACCAGTTCCAGAAGGATCTACTAAGGCTGCAGTATTTGCAGCAGTAGAGCGTAAAATCAAATTACCATTTGAAGTAATTACACCAGAAGAGTGTTTAAGAACGCATTGTGCAGACGTGCTGCTGTTTAATGTTAAACCAAATGAATTATTAAGGGTAACATTTCCAAAAGTAGTTTTACCAGAGGTTACTACTTGTGGAGTAGTTCCATTAAATTCAACTAATCCGTTACAATTAAATAAACAAGTTGCAGAAGCAACAGGACCAACATACCAATTTCCTTTCACATTAAGGGTAAAGGAATTTAAGTCGATACCACTTGATGCAAAGTAAGGTGGAGCAGAAAACAAAGAAACTCCTCTTACAGATGTATTAGCATACAATTTTGGTTTAGTTGTACCAGCAGGAATAATAATTGATTGATTAGCACTAGTTGTTGTTAATGCCGTAGCATCACCAGCTTGCCAGTTCTCAGCCAATGCAACATTGTCACCATTAGTAGGAGACCAAACCAAACCAGCAGTTACTGCAATTGAAGCTTTACCATTTTGAATAGCAGAAGCTGCCAAACCAGCCACCCTAATATAGACAGTAGAACCAGGAGTAGCCTGAGTGTATGTATAACTAAAGTCGCCTGGACCACCATTATAATCACATGCGGTATTTAAAATGGCAGTACATGATGTAGAAGTAAATAACGCTATGTTTGAAGCAGTTAAATCAGTAAGTGAAACTCCACTTGCCTTAGTTACTACATGAACTTCACCAGAGGCAGGTACTAAAGTTTGAAACCAAACTTGATTAGCAATACCCCCGCAAGGGAAACCAATGCCAGGAACAGCACCTAATGTATTAACAGTACTGAACGTTAAAGTATTGTTTGTATTGATATTAGTTGCAGAACATGCTGAGTTAGGCAAACCACTTGCATCTACAGTAATTGTAAACGGTGATGAAACTGAACAACCATTTGGTGCTGTAGCAACAGCAGAATAAGTTGTTGTTGACAACGGTGCAAAATATTGAGTAATACCGTTAATGTTATTTCCTCCAACATAAAGTGCTGATGTTAAAGCATCAATATAAATACTTGAAGGTGGTGTATAAATCACGGTTGCTCCTGGAGTTGTGCTAGTAGCCGTCAAAGGAATCGGATTGAAACTTAAAATGGTTGGTACAAAGTTCTGATTAGAAGGACCAGAAATATTTGGCAACGCATTTATAGTAGCAGTAACAGGAATTCTTGCACTATTACAAGTTGAAGCTGTTGCGCCAAATCTCATATTAGGACGTGCATTTCCAACAACTTCGGTACCTACATTTAAACCACATATAGCAGCATTATCTTGATACTTGCTGTAAACAGAAATGTATGAAGTAGGCGTAATTCTAACTGTTGAATTAGTACCATAGCAAAAACAACTTGCGGTGATATCTGCTTCATGGCAAAGCTCAACAATAATATTGTCTGTTCCATTCCATGTAAAATTAGTTGAGAAATTCATAGTGTTCCAACCAGCTGCAGGAATTGGCAAAGAAGCATTGGTATAAACTGTTGTAAATGCACCAGTAGCAGTACCAAAACCACCTGAGAGATTTGCAGCAGTAGTAGTAGCCATTCTCATTGCAAAATTATTCAATGGATAGGCTCCCGGTGTAGTTACAAAAAATGCTAAGCTTGACAAATCACCAGCATAAATACCTGCAGCATTTAAATCTGCTTTCTTAACTAAGTAATAAGTTCTAACATTTTCCCATAATGAGCTGTAAGGAGTCCATCCTGTGCTGTTAGTAGTACTTAATCCTGAACCAATGTCTGTTGTTGGAATAATATTCTGAGCCTCTACATAGTATGTAGTGGTTGTACCAATAACAGGTGTATTGTATGTGTTACCATAAGCTAATGGGGTAGTACTCACTAGTGAATTATACCAAGCAACAGTAGCAGCCAATGGAGATTGTTGTGCTTCCAAAGTAACTGAACCAGGCCCACAATTTGCACCTGGGGTTGTAGATACTATGTCTGGATTACTTAATGTTATACCAACTGGAGTAAAAGCAGAAGCAACAGGTGAACCATTACAGAATGTTCTGATTCTATAGTAGCCATCAGCAATTGAACCATATGTGAAATTATTATCAGCTTGAGGACCAGCCACAGTATTATAAGGTCCTCCAATTGCAGTAGAGAATTGCAAATCATAGGTTATGTTTGTTGCAACTGGTGCAGGAGGCAATGAATAAAAAGATACATCTTGTCCTGTACAAACCAATAATGTGTTGGCATTGGTAGTGTATGTACCTGCGTATGTTACCGAAGTACAAGCTGGTAAGGCAACTACATTAATAGTATAATCTTCTACTTCTCCATATAAGTTTCCAGTAATACCACAAGGTAACGGATTTCCTGTAGATTCATCAAGAACTATTCTCATGCGGTGATTACCAGTAGGAGCTGCAATTGGCACTTCAATTGTTCCAATATTTACAGTTGCACCTGGGCTCCAATAACCATTACTTGAGTAAACTTGTTCTCCGCCATCTGTAAAGTCCAAATCATTATTCCAGTCAATATATACTGCTAAACCACATGAATAATTTGGACTAAAAGTTACTGTCATATTTAAATCCTCACCAAGATACTGACTTGCAGAGGTTGCAGAGAAATCTTGATAACCACTAGCAAAAGTAGAAGTATTATTTATATTTGTAATACCACTAGTAGTAGTAACATTAGTAATATAGTCATCTGTAGGAACCGCTACGTTTGCGATTTGACAGTAACCAGAATAGAATGAATAAGTAGCCCATGTACTATAATCTAAACCACCACCATCACAATCTGTTCTTACATGTAAGTAATTAATTACATTTGGTACAGTTGCAACACCAGTAGCAGAGGTTGATGCTGTTGGAGTACCTCCACCAGAAGGAGTTGGAGATGTAGTTACTTCATAAAAATACTGAACTGGAGCATTTCCACCAGAAGGCAGACCCCAACTTACATCACAAAGAGTAGTACTAGTAGGGGTTGCTAAAACATTTGTTGGAGGGTAGCAAGTTGGAGGTGCAGAAGAAACTAATTGAATAGCGTTTCTTGTATAATACCAGCCGTTAGCAGTTGGTGGTGAGTTAGGATCAGGATTAGTACCATCAGCATAATAAATTAATGTTCTTCCGTCAGGAGGAGTATTAAAGGCTCCAAATCCAGCGGTACATGCCCATCCAGTAATGTTCTCATCAACAGCAATTACAACGTTACTTGTTCCATCCCAGATAAACGGGGTAGCAAGTGTAACTTCCATCCAGTTATTAACAGAAGGAACAGTTACAGTTCCAGTAAATACTTGTTGTAAAGATGCAAAGGGAACCCAGTTAGTAGCGCTGGTGAATGTTCCTTGAGCAGTATTACCCATATATATTGTCCAAGAATTCCAAGTAGGAGTGGCAATAGACGTTGCATAATAGAATCTTAATTTTGTAATGTAGGTATTACCACCTACAGCTAGGTTCATTTCGGCAGGGGTATAAAGCTGCTGAGAATAACTATAATCATAGCATGAATTTATTGGTAAAGCAGCACCGCCAACAATTTCAGAATAACCAATTTGACCTGGCATTGGAATCCAAAATGGTGCAGATGTTACCCAATTACTGAAGCCTCCAACACCGCAATTACTGCGTACATGAAGGTAATGAAAATTACCAGATGTTAAACCAGTTGCAGTTGTAGACGTTCCAGCTAATGGGTTCCCTGATCCTGGAGGTGTGGCAGAAGTTGTAACAGCCCACTCATAACCATTAGAAGGTACAGGAATGGCGGCAGTCCAACTAATATTGGCAGAGGTATTTGATGCATAAACACCTGTTAAACCAGTTGGTGGCAAGCAACTCGGAGCTTCTTCCACCACTACATCATCAATTACATTGGCACGTCCCCAATTATTGCGACCTTCAAATGCAATTTGGTAAGTTGCAGAAGCGTTTGGTAAAAGAACATCAACCTCAGTCCAAGCTTCAACAGCAGGATTGTAAGTTGCAATAAGTACCCATGGAGCAACTTGACTTGTTCTATAATACACACGTAATGTGTTTATGTCACCTGCCCAGTTAGGCTGTGCATACCAAAAACGTACTCGAGGTGTAGTTAATGAGGTTAAATCAAACACTGGTGACACAAGTTTTGTAATAGGGTTATCAGCACCACTAAGGCTCACAAATCTTGCATTAAGGGCACCGCCATGAGCTGTGGTTACTGTTGCAGTAGAACCAGCGGCATATGACCATAGACCTGCACCAACTTCCTGAATTTGAGTCCAGCATGGTCTTGAAGTGCTAGCAGCTTCAAAAGTTTCAGTGAATGGGAATGCTACAATTTCTGCGCAAGGAGTAGTAAAAGATGCACTTGTTGCCCAAGAACTGAATATACCCCCACCACAATCGCTGCGTACATGTAAATAGTATGTTGTATTAGGTGAAAGTCCACCAACTGATGTAGAGGTACCTGCAAAAGCAGTACCAGAACCTGGAGGTGTTGCAGAAGTTGTAACTGCAAATTGATAACCATTTGATGGTGCTGGTGAAGGTGCAGTCCAACTGATATTAGCTCCAACAGAGCTGGTTGGTGTGCCAAGCAAAGCAGATGGTGGGAAACATGAAGGAGGTGTGGTTGCTACTATCCTAATTCCGTTGATATCAGAAGTTAAAGTTCCAACTGGAGGTGCAGCCGGATTAGGGTTAGTTCCATCTGCATAAAAATATATACCACGATTAGCAGGAGCGGCAGTATAAGAACCCCATTGGGCCGTACAACTGTAACCAGTAACGTTTTCATCAACTCCAATTACAATATTGTTTGTACCATTCCAAGTAAATGGAGTTGTTAAAGTTACCTCTAACCAATTTCCAGCAGCTGGTACTGATACAACACCAGAAAATACTTGTGTCATTGAGCCTGTAGGAACCCAATCGGTGGTATTTGCAAAAGCAGTCTTAGTGGTATTACCCATATAAATGGTCCAGTTATTAAAAGTAGTTGCAGTTGCAGCAGTATTGTAATAAAATCTTAGTTTAGTTATATAGGTATTAGAACCACCAATTATTGCATTGTACTCACTTGCGTAAATTAGTTGTTGCGAATAACTATAATCATAACATGAATTAAGCGGCATAAGACCACTAGCACTTCCTATTCCACCAATTAAATCAGGAAAGGAGGTCGTAAACGTACCAGCAGCAGTGTACCCTGTAACTCCGGTTCCAGCAGTAGAACCTGCCACATGCGACCATAAGCCGTTTAAACTAGCTGTACAAGCTTGCACTCTTACCTGATAAGAGGTTGCTGCTGTTAAACCAGTTATAGTAACACTATTTGTTGAAACAGGGTTACCAGTCCAGTTGGTCCAAGTACAGCTTCCAGTAGCACGATATTGCACATTATACTGTGTAGCACCTGTTGGTGCAGTCCAGCCTAAAGTTGCAGTAGTACCAGTTATTCCACTTGGTGCAGTAAAAGTTCTTACTGGAT
>DAORKI010000129.1:0-1278 GCA_035439485.1 Bacteroidia bacterium | reverse complement strand
ATAGAAGTGTAAGTACCAAGTGGGTTAATACTTAGAGGATATTTAATTGCTAGCTGAGCTTGAGTTGTTCCTGCTGTAAGTAGCAAGAGCAAAGGCAACATAGCCCACATGAACAGCGAGCGTGTTGACTTTATTTTTAAAAAATTAGTTTTTGTTGCTTTCATATTATTTATTTATTAGAGTTTAAAGCTAACTTCTCCTGCACTAACTGCATTTGATTAACAAAAGCTTGGTACATCAATTCTGATGCATTATCGCCAATTGCAGGCTTAGCCAATTCAATATGCTTTTGCATAGCTTCATGGATTTGCCTTTTTGCTGTATCATAGTTGCTCGAAGAATTTACAATTATCTGTGCTTGCCTTTTGAAATCATCCACATATTGTTCAGCAGTTTTTCTTTCCTTTTGTTGGGATGTTTTAGTTTCGGCAGCATACTTTTGAGCACGTTCTTCCTGAACTGATGATTCTGCACTAGAGGGTTTAGCATTTGCAGGAAGTACAATTTCTGGTTTAGCAACTTGAGTACTAACCTTAGTTTTAGAATTTGCCGCTTGATTTTGCCTAACATTCTGAGCACTTTGTTTTTGCTTATCAGTGTCGCTTTTGCCATTTGGGCTTGCAATCAATTGGCCACTGTTGCTTCCATTTTTAGGTGGAGCAATTTCCATTGATTTTTCCTGTGCACTAACAGCACTCCAAATACTTGCAAACAGTATCATAGAGAAGGCCAGTGCCAGCTTGATTAGATTTGTTTTTTTCATTTTTGTTTGTTTTTGGTTTATAATTATTATTTGGTTTAATTTTTTAGAGCAGTTTTACTGCTTTCTTTTAGCAAGGCTAAATAGGGAAAGGTTTTAGGTTTGTTTTTTTCATTAGTTTAAGTTTAGATTATTTATTTGTTTGTTTAAGTTATTAGAACTTGAATACGGCATAAAGGCCAAATAGTTGTTAAAATGATTTAACAATTTATATTTTGTTATTTTATTTTCAAAGCTCAGTCTTTCTGCATTCATTGATATGACTATGTTTTAAGTTAATAAATAACTATAAAAAAATAGCAAGTAAACTTATTATTGGTCTACAAATTATCTTTTTGATTCGGCTAATTTAATATAAATTTAATACTGAAACAAATATTTTTAGGTTTTTTTTTGCAATTTCTTCTATCAAATTGTTAAAAATATATATAATTTAAGAGGGGAAATATATTCAGTCATAAATTTTATTATATATATAAGACTGTATTTCAAATACTTAACATTTTTTTATTCATTTT
>DAORKI010000128.1:0-9269 GCA_035439485.1 Bacteroidia bacterium | reverse complement strand
TGTTTAGAATGCAGTAATTAGAGGCTAATAGGAATTTAAATATTCCTTTTATATTTGATCTTATTAATTGTACATTTAGGAATTAAATCATTTAACTTTTCATCCCCAAATTACGATGCCAAATATAAAGCAACCTTGTTTGGTGATAAAAAGGTAAGAAAACCCAATACCTTGTTTAAAAATCACGCCCTTCTTCTTTTGTTTTCGGTCATTGTTAATCTATCGCATTCACAACAATGTACTCTTTCGATAAATGGGAATAGTTCTATTTCCATTTGTCAAAATCAACCAGCCACACTAACAGCTGTAGAAACTGGTTCCCCAAATGTAGTATGGACATCTTTTCCTATTGGTGGTATTAGTTCTGGTGGAACTACCCTTACACCTACTCTAAACACAAGTACTGCTCCTGCAACATATATGCTAATAGTAAATGGCAACAGTGGACAATGCTTGGATACAGTAAATGTTACAATAAATCCGGCTCCATTTACTCCTACATTCACCTCGAACCCAAGCTTAGCTCAATGTAGTGGAACGCCAATCACTTTTGCTGTGTCAAATCAGCAATCCAACGTAATTTACTCTTGGGATTTCGGAGATGGAGCAAATGGAACAGGGGCTACAACTTCACATACTTATAATTCAGTTGGCAATGGAACAGTTTCGTTTAATGTTATTGTTACAGCAACTTTTAATGGGACTGGTTGTTCAAAAAGTGCTACTGCCACTGTAATTCAAGTAAAGCAGAAACCTGATGCATCTATTGCAGATTACACGAGCAACACTCCTTTTGCCAATTGTGGAAATGGCAACTTTGATTTAGTCATTGATAACATTTCAACAACCACTTCAACAAATACACTTTACCAAATTAATTGGGGAGATGGAACTGCACCATATTCATCAGCAAGTCTTCCAACTACAGGCACCTTGCATACTTATACTGCACAAGGCTATTCTACTATTACACTTACTGTTACGGGGCAAAATGGCTGCTCTTCTGTAAAAAACTACACAACTTTCAACGGATCTAATCCTGCTGTTCCTTTTCAAAATCCGGGTTCATCTATAGGTTTTTGCACTCCATATTTATTTTCAGTTCCAAGTTCCGTAAGTGGCAATCCACCTGGAACTATTTATGTCGTTTCAAAAAATGATGGAACACCCAACGACACTTTTCCTCACCCTCCCCCAACAAACTATACACATTATTTCTCCAAATCTTCATGTGGGGCATCAGGGGGGACTACACCTAATACATTTTATGTAAAAATTAGAGCACAAAACCCATGCGGCTTTTCAGATTTGACAATAGAACCTATTACTACAATTACAAAGCCTATTGCACGTTTTACCATATCGCCAGATTCTGTTGCTTGTGTAAATTCAACTTTAACTTTTACGAATAGCTCCATTGCTGGGGTGGCAGTAGATAACTTTGGGGTTTGTGATACGACAACCAAAAAAAATTGGGTTATCACACCAGCAACAGGTTGGAATATAGCAAATGGTGCGCTTGGGAATTCTAGCCCAACGAACAACCCAAATACTTGGGGCTCAAATATTTTAGGAATAACATTTACCACTCCTGGAGTTTATAATATTTCAATGATTGTAAGAAAGGATCCTTGTGGTAATGACACAATTATTAAATCCGTCTGTATACAATCTCCACCAACACCATCCTTTATTGCAACTCCTCTAACCGGTTGTTCCCCATTAATTGTAAATTTCACCAATACATCAACCGGTCTAAATCAGTGTGGACCAATTACTCGATTATGGACTGTTACAAAAACAAGTTTTACCTGTCAAGCAGATTCTACAAATGACTATGTTTTCATTTCTGGAACAAATTCAACTTCCAATAATCCAGTTATCCGATTTAATAACCAAGGAACATATTCAGTTACACTTCAGCTAACAAACAAATGTGGTCAATTCACTTCGGTGCCAACAATAATCTCTGTCAAAAGAAAGCCGATTTTAAGTATTACTGTTGCTCCAAATCCAATTTGCTTAGGTCAGACAGTAACACCAACAGCAAGTCCTTTACCTTGTGATACTCCAATAATAGCATATAGTTGGACTTTCAATGGAGGCACACCACCTTCTTCAAATCAGCAAAGTCCAGGGCCAATTTCTTATTCATCTGGAGGGAATAAAAACATTACCCTAACTGTCCAGAATGCTTGCGGATCAACCACTGCAAATACTAGTGTCTTAGTTAACACTCCGGCAACTGCTAATGCTGGACCTGACATTGCAGTTTGTATAAATTCAGGTAACGTTCAACTAAATGGTATACCAACCAGCGGAACTTGGAGTGGAACTAATGTTACTTCAACAGGTGTTTTTACGCCATCTCAATCGGGAACATTCAACCTGATATATACAGTTGGTACTGGTAATTGCTTAGGGGTAGATACAATGGTAATGAATGTAAATCCGTTACCGATTATTTCTGTTACTCCTTCAACTCCGATTTGCATTGGCAATAGCATAACACTTACCGCAAGCGGAGCAACTAATTATTCCTGGAGTCCAGTAGCAGGACTCAATAATACTTCAGGTTCATCTGTTATAGCATCTCCTAGTTCAACCCAAACGTATACAGTTATAGGAACGAATAGCAGTACCAACTGTTCTGCTAGTGCTAGTACCACAGTTACTATAAATCCTTTGCCAGTAGTTAATGCAGGAGCAGACCAATCACTTTGTAATCAGCCCATTGCAACTACCTTAATTGGCACTCCAACTGGAGGAACGTGGAGTGGTCAAAACATTACAACTGGAGGTTTTTTCACACCTAACGGTGTTGGAACATTTCCTGTAGTTTACACTTATACCAATGCAAATAACTGTACAAATAAGGATACTGCTATAGTTACAGTTACAAATCCTACAGTTCCTGATGCAGGATTAGATTCAGTAGTTTGTCTAAATTCTGGTAACGTTCAACTTAATGGTACGCCAAACAATGGAACTTGGAGCGGAACAAATGTTTCATCAACGGGAGTTTTTACGCCCTCCCTATCTGGAACTTTCAGCTTGATTTACACCTATGGTTCATCAACTTGCTTGAAGCGAGATACATTACTAATGACAGTAAATACATTGCCGGTTATTTCTGTTACTCCTTCAACTCCAATTTGCATTGGCAATAGCATAACACTTTCGGCAAGTGGTGCAAATAACTATTCATGGAATCCAAGTACAGGACTAAATACTACCTCTGGTTCCACCGTAACTGCTGCTCCAACCACAACACAAACTTATACCGTTATCGGAACGAACAGTATCACTAACTGCTCTGCGAGTGCAAGCACCACAATTACAGTCAATCCTTTGCCAACAGTAAACGCTGGTGCAGACCAATCTCTTTGTAATCAGCCCATTCCAACTACCTTAATAGGTACTCCAACTGGAGGAACTTGGAGTGGTCAAAACATTACAACTGGTGGTGTTTTCACGCCTAATGGAACAGGTGTGTTTACAGAAGTTTATACGGTTACTAATGTAAACAACTGCACAAATAGAGATACTGCTATAGTAACAGTTATAAATCCAACAATACCTAATGCAGGGTTAGATTCAACAGTTTGTCTAAATTCTATAAATGTTGTCTTGAATGCTACCCCTATTGGAGGAAATTGGAGTGGAACAACTATATCTCCGTCAGGTGTTTTTACTCCTTCGCAAACTGGTAATTTTAATTTGGTTTATACATTAGGGACATCAACTTGCTTGAAACGCGACACTTTGTTAATGACAGTGAATCCATTACCGAATGTTACAGTTACCCCTTCACTTGCTATTTGTAGTGGTTTAAGCACAACATTAACCGCAAATGGAGCAACTATCTATACTTGGAGTCCAGCAGCAGGACTCAATACTACTTCAGGTTCATCTGTAATAGCTTCTCCTGTTTCAACCCAAACATATACGGTAATCGGAACGAATAATAGTACTAACTGTTCTGCTAGTACAAGTACCACCGTTACAGTAAATTCTTTACCAATCGTTAATGCAGGTGCAGACCAAACACTTTGTAATCAGCCCATTCCAACTACCTTAACAGGTACTCCAATTGGAGGAACGTGGAGTGGTCAAAACATCACAACTAGTGGGGTATTCACACCTAACGGTGTTGGAACTTTCCCAGTAGTTTATACTTATATCGATAACAATACTTGTAAAGCAACTGATACTGCTCTAATTACAGTGACAGCACCAACACTTCCTAATGCAGGTTTAGATTCAGCAGTATGCTTAAATTCTGGCAACATTCAATTAAGCGGCACACCAACTGGGGGTAATTGGAATGGCACTCCATTAATTACGCCAACTGGAGTATTCAGTCCATCTCAAGCAGGTAACTACATCCTCGTATATACATATGGTGCGTCCACTTGTTTGAAACGTGATACAATTTTAATGAAAGTGAATCCGTTGCCCAATTTAACAGTAACCCCTTCAATTTCTATTTGCAGCGGATTAAGTACAACATTAACTGCCACAGGTGCCAATACTTATTCGTGGAGTCCTTCAGCAGGATTAAACAATACCAACGGAGCAACTGTCATCGCTACTCCAACTATTTTAACTACATATACTGTAATTGGGACTAATTCTGCAACGAACTGTTCATCTACTGCAAGCACTACAGTAACAATTAATGCTTTGCCAATTGTAGATGCAGGAATAGACCAGTCTCTTTGTAATCAACCCATTCCTTCAACATTTATAGGAACACCAGTAGGTGGAACATGGAGTGGTCAAAATATTACACCAGGTGGCGTATTCACACCAAACGGGATTGGAACTTTCCCTGTAGTTTACACTTACATCGATAATAATACTTGCAAGGCAACTGATACAGCATTAGTAACGGTTATAAATCCATCAATTATTAATGCTGGAAATGACACTGTTATTTGTTTTAACAGCTCCGACCTTCAATTTGTTGCCAGTCCTGTTGGTGGATCTTGGAGTGGAACTTCTTTAATTACATCAACAGGCTTATTCAATCCTTCTCAAGTTGGTAGCTTTAATTTGATTTATACTTATGGTGCTGGTACTTGTTTAAGGAAAGATTCAGTTGTTGTTGTTGTTAATCCGTTGCCTAATGTTACAGTAACAGCATCATCAACTATTTGCGAGAATGATAGTATTACTTTAACTGCAACAGGAGCAAATACATATTCTTGGAATCCAACTCTCGGTTTAAATACTATTACAGGAGCCTCAGTTATAGCAACTCCAAAGATAACTACTCAATATACAGTAACAGGAACTAATTCTACAACTAATTGTAGTAATACTGCAATTAGTACCATACAAGTCAACCCACTGCCACACATCACAAACACAGATACCAATATTGTTATCTGCTCTGATGATTCAATTGCAATATATTTTCAAGCAGATATTCTAAACACAAGTTATACATGGAATGCAACTTTAAACAATAACCTTTCTCCATACCCTATAAGTGGGAATAGTAATAGTATCCTAATTCCACAATTGAAAAACAATACAAATTCATCACAAACAGTAGTTTTTACAGTTGTACCAAGTGCTGCAAATTGCCCAGGACCAGCAAAAAAATTTACCATTACTATAAATCCTCGACCTATAATAACATTAACTCCAGATTCACAAGTTTTTTGTTCTGGACAAAGCAGTGTGCCAATAAATATTTCATCTAACATTATTGGAACTAATATTAGTTGGAATGCTATCAGTGTTAATATCGGAGGTTTAACGAATACTGGAACAGGAAATGTTATCCCAAGTCAACAACTTTTTAATACAAGTGTTACAGCAGATAGCGCTTTCGTTATATACACTGTATCGCCTTTAATTGGAGGATGTTCAGGAAGTGCAGCCAAAGCAATAATTCAGGTAAATCCAAAACCTATTGTGAACTTTGCAATGAACAAGAATAATGGTTGTTCTCCTTTATCCATTTCTTTTGCATCTAATACACAGGTTTTTGGCAAGCCTGATTCAATAGTTTATAACTGGGGTGATGGTACGCCAAATACAATATTGTATCCTAATCCAATTCAACCTGTTTGGAGTACAATCTCACACACGTTTGTCAATAATTCCTTTAGTGCTATAAGTTTCACAATTTCTTTAACAGCATATAATCAATGTGGGGATACATCAGTTAATCAAACTATTACAGTCCAACCTAATGTTGTAAATGCATTTTTCACACCTTCTGTAACTCAGGGATGTGAACCTCTAACGGTGTCTTTTAATGATTTTTCAACAGGTTCGACTTTTACTAGCTGGTGTTTCGATTATGATGTAATTCAAGATACCTGTATAGGTTTGTCAAGCGTTGTAACGCCAGGAACTACAGTCCAACATACCTTTAATGCAGGTAAACATATAGTGGCCCTTTATATTACAGATGGATGTTCTCAGGATACTACTTTTCAAACTATAATAGTTTCACCTTCACCAATTAGTGATTTTACCTACAACAATAATGTTTGCGAAAATACACCAGTAACTTTCACACAACAATCTTCCTCACCAAGTGGAATGTTTTTAACTGCTTTTAATTGGCAATTTGGTGATGGCGATTCTTCACTAGGCAATGTTGTTACTCATACTTATGATAGCGCTACAGTATATAATGCTTGCTTAATTGTCAGCGCAAGTAATGGTTGTACTTCAACAAAATGCCATCCAGTTTCTATCCTTTCTAAACCAATAGTAAATTTCAAAGGTTACGATACTTGTGTTAATACCCAACCAATTCAATTTGTAGATTTTTCAACTGGAGTATCTTTTTACAATTGGAATTTTGGAGACGGCAATACCTCTACCTTGGCAAACCCAACAAATAATTATACAACCGCTGGAACATACAATGTAACCCTAGTTGGTTCAACGAGTTTCTGCAGTGATACAATTAGCCATTCAGTAATTATTTATCCTAAGCCAACAGCCAATTTCCTTTTACCTGCTACATATATTTGTGGAATACCAGCGCAGTTTCAAATTACAAACACATCAACAGGAGCTCTTGGCTATGATTGGAATTTCGGAAACAATATATTTTCAACTGCAACAAATCCTAATGCAACATTTCCATCAGCAGGATCTTTCAATGTTACACTTATAGCAGCAAATCAATTCAATTGCTATGATACCGCCCATAAACCCATAGCTATTTATCCTTTTCCTTTAATACAGTCTATTGATATTGAACCCGCAGAAGGTTGTCAACCACTCGAAATTACTTTAACTGCAAATGCAACGAATGGTAATCTTTATATATGGAATTTTGGAGATGGTACTTCATCTGTATCACTTAATACACCAATTGCAAATTATACATATAGCGACACAGGAACTTATACCATTTCAGTAAAGGTGTATTCGTTTCTAGATTGTGGGGATACGGCAATATTGAATGATACGATAAAAGTTCACATTCGTCCAAATGCTGATTTTGAGTATTTAGCCAATACCACAGTAGAACCAATTGATGGAACTATTGTATTCACTAATAGCAGTCAAAGTGCAGAGAGTTATGTTTGGAATTTTGGTGATGGATTCACATCAAATGAGATAAATCCAATTCATAAGTATGAAAGTATTGATGATTTCACTGTTACTTTAATTGCCTCCAATCATTTTGGTTGTGAAGATTCTATTAGTAAATCAATTACTGTATTTAAGCGTTCATTATGGGTGCCGAATGCCTTTGCACCTGATTTTGGAGGTGGTAATGATTTGGTAAAAGTTTGGCAACCGATTGGTATTGGACTAAGAACATATAGGGCACAAGTCTTTAATACATGGGGTGAATTGATGTGGGAGTCAACAAAACTAGTAGATACAAAACCTTCTGAATTTTGGGATGGAACCTATCACGGAAACTTAGCTCAACAAGATGTCTATGTCTGGAAAGTAGAAGCTATATTCTTGGACGGCTCAAGATGGGATGGGATGACCTATGAAAAAGGCAAAGCAAAAAAAACAATAGGAAGTGTAACCCTAATTCGGTAAGTCCTATTTTTGCCTTCTCATAAATGGATTGCTATTGAAATAACCTGCATGGTCAAATGAATTGTAAGGACATTTACTAAATCCATTGGAATGTTTTGGCGGAATAATGATTCCAATACTAATTTCATAAGCACCTGCTGTTTGCATTCCTAATCCCATATAAGGGAAATCTACCGCTGCGCCTACATAATATACTGGAGCTTTAGAAGATTTACCTAACGTTCCCTTGTGAGTTATTCCTAAAATAATAGCACTCGTATTAATTTTCTGCTGAACAACACTAAGTCTATTAATCAGCGATATAGTTAATGGCACTACCCAACTATTAGCATTGGGTTTAATGAAAAAATCTAAACCAACATTCAAAGAATAAAAGTCACTTTGCTTTCTAAAAAAACTGCCTTGATTCTCAAAGAGGATAGAAGGTCCTGCAAATAGTCTACCAGCCGCAAGATTCACGGTACTTCGATAGCTCAATACAAATTTTTGAGGAAGCCTAGTTTTATCTTCATTAGAACCAGTTAAAGAGATTGATGGGGAAAGAATATGTGCTACTGAAAACCCAATTTCATTGTGCCATTTATCTCTTCCCATAAAGTTATTTGTAATAAGGAAGCCAGCATCAAAGTCGAAATAATTTCGTCTAAACGTTCCGTTGTGATTAAATGCTGAACTACCTATAATCCCTTGGTCTATATTCAATTGGTCTGAGAACACCAATTTATCCCAATTTATAGAAATTGAATTATAATAAACTTTAGCTCCAACAGAAATTTTGAAACGAGGTAACTCATCACTTTTATATCCAATTTTCGGAAAATGCGTTGCAAAACTAACACCGCCTGAAGTTGTAGTTAAAAATCCTTCACCTTCAATATCTTGCATAGCAAATGCTCCCAATCCCATATACATCCCTTGCGGCAGGTTTACAAAACCATCAAACCAAGCATGATAAGTAGAAAGTGGACCCGGGATCTGCTTGCCTCGTACATTTGGCCATAGTGTTCTATAAGTTGCGGACAGTTGATAACCATATTGTTGACCAGTATAAGCTGGATTATAATACAATTGATTCAGGTTAATTTGGGAATAAGTAGGGTCTTGTGCATTTACAGAAAACTGGAAAAACAGTAGAACAATCAAGAATAAAACCAAATTCAAAAATAGTTTCACAAAAAGAGATATTTATAAAAAGCTAATATACTCAACAATAAGTCATAAATAGGAGC
>DAORKI010000127.1:0-9307 GCA_035439485.1 Bacteroidia bacterium | reverse complement strand
ACAAGGCCAACATCTCTCCCGTTTAAAAATGACTTTTTGAGGGACGACTAATTAGCTCTTTTATATATTTTTCATTGAACAACAATTTCATCACAGTTCAAGATTTTCTATAATTATTATTAAAAAGGCAAAGCCAAAAGTAATACGAAAGTGAAATGGTCTTTAGATCATTTCAAACTGAGGTAAATGCCAATGATCATTTGTTAGACCAAATAAATTTGGTCTATTACAAATATCATATCGGTATAAACCAAGTATTTATTATGGTAAAATGCATGATACCCACTATTGGTTATTGACCTGAGATAACTGCGTGTATATTTTTGCCTCAATCATTTTTACTCAAATATTCACGAGATGAAAAATTTTATTACGCTAATCTGTATTTTATATTTTCAAAAGACTTATTCACAGAGCCTAAACTCTGGTGGATTTGCATCTGTGTCAGGATCTTATATTAATGCCAATACACAACTCGATTTTAATATGGGTGAAGGTATAATTGGTGAATACATCAATTCAAATAACATGCTTTTAATTGGAACTTTGCAACCTGAAACTATTAATTCTACAGTTCCAATAACACAATTAAGAAGTATTGATTGTGGGAAATTAAATTTAACTCTAGATGCACAATTCGCAGCATTGCCAGTTCCAAATGCTTCCCTTTATCATTTTGAATTTAAAGATGCCAATACTGGCAATTTTTATGCGCAAAAAATTTCTTCATCCTCTGTCATTAACCCAAGTATGACCATACCGGCTTTGTTATGGAATCATCAATATTTAGTTAGGGTTAAAGTATATTTAAATGGGCAGTGGGGAGAATTTGGCAATTCATGTACCATTGGATTAATGCAAGATCCTGCAATTTCAGGAGTTCCTAATACAAGTGTTCGGCCTCAATTTTGTTCAAGCCCAAACATTACAAGCAATACAGTGCTTTTATGCACTCCTGTTAGTATGGCAAACAGATATGAATTTAAGTTTACCAACACCACCTCGGGTGTCACTCATATATTCAACACTCCTTTGAACTGTCCTATCAATTCAGTTGTGCCATCGCTTATACCAGGTCAAAACTATAATGTTCAAGTAAGGGCTAGAGTTTATACTACTTGGGGCAATTTTGGAAATATATGCAACATAACAATTGCTGCACCACAAATTGCCAATCGTGAAGAGCAAAATTTACAGGAAGAAAACTTCATTGAAGAGGAGGTAATTTATCAAAACATTGTGAATACCAGACTCACATCATTTCCTAATCCCATGGAAGAAAATACTACAATATTATTTGAAACGAGTATGAATGAAAAATGTAGTTTTCATCTTTTTGATATGCAGGGTCGCTTAATTCAAACTTTCAGTGGCTTAACGAATACACCTGTCAATTTCCATAACAATTTAAGTGTGGGCTATTATGTATTGAATGCTATCTCACTTTCTGGTGAACAACATCAAATAAAAATAATTAAAACCAATTAATCTCTAATACCATATCAAATGAAAAAGTCATATTTAATAGTGCTCGTATTTTTAATGACATGTAGTTTATTGCTTGCACAGGCACCTTCTAAATTCAATTATCAAGCAACTGTTCGTAACAACACTGGCGCAATTTTGGTAAATCAGGCTATTAACTTTAAGTTCAGTATTTTATCAGGAAGTAATTCAGGTTCTATAGTTTTTTCAGAATCAAATTTGGTGAATACCAACAGTAATGGGCTGGTTAATATTAATGTTGGTAGTGGTAATATTATATCTGGAAACATAAATAATATTGACTGGGCTTCAAACCTATACTTTTTAAAAATTGAAATGGATGTAAATGGAGGAAATAATTTTGTCAACATGGGAACTCAACAAATGGTGAGTGTTCCGTATGCATTGGATGCTAAAGTGGCTGAAAAGGCAAATGACCTGAAATTACCTTATGCCAATACAAATTTCGAAACCAATACAAATTTTAGCCTAACAAACTCGAATACTGCCAAGGTAATGGAGCTCAAAAGGAATTCTAGTTCCGGAATTCAGCCTGTGCTTGACATTGACAATTTGAGTAATGATATTAATGCTACCACCTTTCGAGTTACATCATCTGCTGGAACTAGTGCACGTTTTGATGCAGGAAGTAATGGAACTGCTGCAAGTTTTAATGCTCCAGGTGGAAATGCTATCTGGGTTCAAACTGGTAATGTGGGTATTGGTACTTCATTTCCTCAGCAAAGACTTGAAGTAAACGGTGGTATAAGAATAGGAAATTCCATTATTCAAGCTCCTGGTAGTCTAAGATACAATGGCAATAACTTTGAAGGATATAATGGTACTTCTTGGGTGCAACTCAATGGTGGAGGTAGTCCTGATAATTGGGGTACGCAATCAGTTGTCACAAATTCTACTTTAACAGGAAATGGCACTATTGGAAATCCACTTGATTTAGCATCTCAGGGTGCAAATAATGGAGATGTATTAAAATGGAATGGAATTTCATGGGTGCCTGGTGTTGATGAAACAAATCCAAGTGCATCCGATTGGGCACCCATAGGTGGGGGAAATATTGCAAACACGAACAGTGGAGCGGTATTCATTGGGAATGCAAATCCTTCAGGGAAATTAAATGTGAGCAATGGAATTTATCCGGATGGAATAACTAGTAGCAGCAATGATGGAACAGGAAGCGGTATTTATGGTGCAAATACTAATGCTGGGGTTGGAGTATTAGGTGAAAATTTTGGCTTAGGAACAGGTGTTGGAGTAAAAGGATATTCAATACATGGAGTTGGAGGTTTATTTTCATCAGATGATGGAAAGGCCTTAATCACTGAGCAAGGTAATATAGGTTTTGGTGTAGCATCACCACAAGAAAAAGTAGAAATAAATGGAGCAATAGTTATAGGAAATACAATTGCCGCAACACCTAGTAATGGTACCATACGTTATACTCCAACTAACGGTTTTGAAATTCGCCATGCCAATACTTGGTCAGCAATTAAAAACTTTTGGAATTCAAATAATGGAATTGATGCCTACAATTTGAATAGCGGTAATGTTGGAATTGGGACCAGCACCCCAGGCGCCAAATTAGAAGTTGCAGGACAAGTAAAAATAACAGGTGGCATACCAGGAAATGGCAAGGTTTTAACCAGTGATGCGACCGGTTTAGCTACTTGGCAAACACCCAGTTCGGGAACAACTTATTCTGCTGGATCAGGAATTAATATCGCAGGTAACGTTATAAGCAATACTGGTGATTTAAGCAATACCAACGAAATCCAAGCGTTAAGTTTAACAGGTAATATTTTATCCCTTTCAAATGGAGGTGGTTCCATAACATTACCTTCAAGTGGAACAAATTATACTGCTGGCAATGGAATCAATATTTCAGGCAGTGTGATTTCAAACGCTGGTGATCTGAGTTCAAGTAATGAATTACAAACTATATCAAAAAGTGGAAATACTATTTCATTAAGCAATGGAGGTGGCTCAGTAACAGATGCTGATGCACAAACTCTAAGTTTAAGTGGAAATACTTTAAGCATTACTGGAGGTAATTCAGTTACATTACCCTCTGGCGGTGGTGGTGGAACAAATTATTGGACTTTGGATGCAAATAACCACATTAAACCAAACAACAGTGGTAATGTATTAATTGGCGCTGATGCCAATGGTAGCAGTGGTGCTAATTTAGAAGTAAGAAAAGATGCTGTGTTTGGAAAAGTGGCTAGTTTTAGTAATATTGGTTCTTCTTATACCACCATAGTAGATGTAGTTGATAATGGCACTAGTGGAGGTCCAGCTGCTGGTGTGGGCTCTGTTGGAAACGCTGCTATTCGGGCTTCATCAATTTATGGCGATGCTCTATTTGCAAGCTCTGATAGTCGTGCTATGTATATTAAAGGAGGAAATGCCTTTTATCCAACTATTAAAATTGAGCAAAATATTGGAGCAACAAATCCATCAATTGATATGGATGGTCAAATTATGATTCGAGGAGGAAATCCAGGCCCTGGTAAAGTGTTAACTTCAGATGCCAATGGTTTAGCTACATGGGAAAGTGCAGGAGGCAGCACTTCATATTCTGCGGGTACAGGAATCAATATTAGTGGAAGTACAATCTCTGCGCAAGCAGCTAATCCATTGTGGAACGCAAATAAATTAAACAATATCAATCTTTCCTCAAGCATACCCACAAATGGACAGGTTTTACAATATAATGGAACAAGCTGGGCTCCAGTAACTCCAGCTTCATCTTCAAATATTTATGATAATATTAGTGAACACTTTCAAACAGGGGTAAGTGCTGCTCAAGCTAATTCCACCACACCTGAAGTTGATATACCTGGACTAAGTAAAACCATTAATCTTACAGGAAATGCAAAAGTACTTATTAATGCACAAATTGCTATGTTGGCAAGTTGTATAGCCTGTGGGGACCATAAAGCAGCACTTGAATTAAATGTTGATGGTAATCCATATGTAAGGTCATTTTACAGCCTCGATAATGGTGAATGCACACAAGGGACCATCAATAAATTTGTGACTCTTGGAGCAGGAACTCACACTATTAAAATGCGAATCATATGGCTTGAAGGGGCTCAAGTTACTGTTGGAAATGTCAATGGTTGCTCAAGCGCAAATGATGTTTATATGGATGCTATGGTAATTAACCAATAGTATTCTACTCCTTGAAGTAAAATTAGTTTTCACTTTCATTCGTGCTTTGCATCTAAATGTTCCAATTTCTCAATTTCTTGAAGATGTTTATCATAATTTAAAAATTGAAATAAAATAAAGGAAATGCCCAACATGATGGAGAAAGAAAGCAAAGATATTTGCCAACTATAATTTGCAGTTATAGGACCAACCAATGATGCCAAGGCTATACGTCCTAAATTTGACAATGTCATATATAGTGTAAATTGACTTGCTGAAACTTTTTTCCAACAAAACATCATTGCAATAGCAAATATACCTATGCAACTAAAAGTAAATAAGATATTGTATGCAATCATAAATCCAAAAATAAAATTTTCATAAAACCAAAATTTATTTAAATATGATAATGCAATAGTTCCAAAAATCAGGAATAAAAAATAAATATTCATCATTAAAACTCTACCAAATTTATCAATTAAAAACCCTCCTACTAGCATGCCTATAATACCACCAATTAATTTCCCAGTGGCATAATATTCAGCATACATAGCGTTATTCCAATGTAATTCTTGCACTGTAAATATTGGTAATACTGTACTTAAATAATTGAATGCTCCTTGGTTAATAAAAATAATAATAGTAAAAAGCAATGAATATTTTAACCTAAATACTTTAAGTAATGAAGTTAATAATTCTTTCCAATTATCTAATTGAATCTTTTTTGAATTCTCGGATGCCTCACCCTTACTCCAAGGAAGAATTTTTTCACCTTTTCTTTCCCTAAAAAAAAGAGGTGCTAGCATAGTTAATCCAATGGTTGCAGCCAGTAATAATATAGCATATTTATAATTATAATGATTTAATATCCAAGTGCCTACTGCCAATGAAGCCGATATTCCTGTTGTTTTTGCCCCCCACATAAACCCGTTTGCACGAGCTTGCTCAGCAGACGGTATAATATCAATGGCCATACCATCTGTGGCAACATCTTGAAATGAACCAAAAAACGAAACAGTAAATGCTCCTAACATTAACAGATTCATATTATTCAAAGGATCGGGTATAAATGCCATTGATATAAAACTCAATATGAGTCCTAATTGTCCAATTAATACCCATGGTCTTTTTCTACCCATGGCTAAAAAAGTATATCTATCCATTAAAGGTGCAACAATAAATTTGAAACTCCATGGAAGTCCACCAGCAACTGCTAAGGCTGCAATTTCGCTAGGTGTTTTATTGTTCATAGCCATCCATGCTGGAATACCAAAAAATATCATTCCCTCTGGAATACCTTGAGCAAAATATAATGCTATAAAATTTATATACCTTAATGCAGGATAATCAGTTAATGCTGGAAAAGATGAATTACCCATGATTAAAAAGAGTTTGATAAATTATATGTTAATCATTATTTTTACTTTATTAATTGTAAAGATGGAATAATAAAACTAATTACACAAACAAATTAAATCATAGATCCATGATTATAGGATATTCTTAATATATAAACTTCAATGAATTCACTTATTGTTTTGTATTTTCTCCACACATAAAACTAAAAGATCTTATCATGAATCATAGCTTAGCTATATAACTTATAGTAAATATTTAAGAATAGGGTTCACTAAAATTATTTACATATTTCTTGCAGCAGCGCTAGTTTAACATTGAAGTCAAAAACAATAATATTAACTGTATTAATTAAACAATGATTAGAAACTATTGATTTAGATGTTTTGAAACGAATTCTTTACAGTATAATTTGATTTCATCTCTCACTAATTCAAATTGTTTTTTTATTTCATCATCATTCCCTTTTGCCTTTGCAGGATCCTTGAAATTATGATGAAACTTTTTAGCAGTAGATGGAAAATATGGACATTGCTCATTTGCATTATCGCACACAGTTATAATAAAATCAAAATTTATATGGGTATACTCATTCACGTTGTTTGAGGTATGTTTTGATATATCAATTCCATCTTGTTTCATTGTTTCAATTGCCCTTGGATTTACACCATGTGTTTCTATCCCTGCACTATAGACATCAGCATTACCATTTGCATAATATCTCAAATATGCCTCAGCAATTTGACTTCTGCAGCTGTTTCCTGTGCATAAAACCAATACTTTCTTATTCATATGTTGCTTTTTAAGAACTGGAAAACAAAATTTCTGATTTAAAATAAATGATATAACATGATTATACAATTATAAGTTTCATTTATTTGAATTCATTCTTGAGTTCCACTGTTAATTATATTTTTTATATTACTTTACCTATATATTTATTACAGTATATAACGCTGCAGGTTGCTAGTTTGTATGTGTTATCTTTATTAACACTACCTCTTTCATTTTTAAAACTATTGGAAATTGTAAACTATTAATTTAAAATTAAAAAGTTGCTCTGTCATCAGAAATTTTATAATAATTAAAGTTTTAAAAGTGTTATTAATGCTTACTTTCTCATGTATTGCAGTTGCTATATTGTTGCTAAGACGCTTTTAAATTGTTCAATTTTGAAATGTTTATTTGCCTTTCTATAGTAAAAAATCAACAAATTTTCTTTTATAACAATTTCTACTTGCAATAATTTGACTTTGCTGTAATTGTTTTGTTGTTTACATTAAATTGAGTGAAGCTTTTTTAGTTTTTGGTCAAAATAACATCCTTAAAAAGTATAGTTGAATAAATACTACCCTACTGAAATGTATTATTTGGGTTTTCTAAAATTTAAACAAATAACCATACTATATTAATAATGCAAAATTTAGGATCGAAACCCCATATTAGTTGCAAAACAATCACTGAAGTAGTAATGATGATTGGCTTCTTATATTTATAAATTAAAGACTTCATTAGCAACACACTTTTTTATTCTCATTTATATTTTCAGTCACTTCAGCATTGCAGCCGCAATTGCTCTTTATACTCTCTGATGAAACAGTACAACAAGCATCATTTTGCCTTGTAATTGATGATAAATTTACCTTTAATTTTTCAGGTGGAATGCCACATTTATCACTGGCCAGGCAAGCAGTGTTTTTATATTTCAAAATAAAATTTTCTCCATCAAACGACACATGATAAACACCTACTGTATTTTCTTGATACTCAACCTCTACTTCATCATCTTCAATTCCTAATTTAGATTCAGAGAGCTCAATAATTTTTAGTAACTTCTCTGGACTCAATCTATGCTCTATGTCGTTCGCATTCCATAACTGAAAACTAACTTTTTTTTCATTTCTAATGGTTCCTCCACAATCAATAAAGTGTTTTGTATGCATACCTATTTCAGTAATATGAAAATGAGCAGGAACTTGAATGCCATTTTCTAATTTAAACTTAACTGCCGAAATTGTTGGCAAAAGAGCTTTTATTTGTGATAATTTCATAATATATATTATTTAACAACATTTGATTTTATTTACTATTAATTTTGAAGACATTTTCGCAAAATAATTTTGCAATTTCTCTATTGATTTTTCATCAATGCAGTAGCAAATAGCATTCCCATCAATATTGCCTTTGATTAGTCCTGCATTTTTAAGCTCTTTTAAATGTTGTGAAATTGTTGGTTGAGCCAAAGATAACTCGTTCACAATATCATTACATATACATTGATTAACTTTTACGAGATACTCAATTATAGCAATTCTAGCAGGATGACCAAGCGCCTTTATTAAAGTGGCCATATAATTTTGCTTTGCTGAAAATTTCTCTGTTTTGGTAGTTCCCATTTTATATTTATATATTGCAATATTACGATATAGTTTTGAATTACTCAAATTTTTTTTTGTAACCTTCTTATTCTTAATTGGTTGTAAATTTTAGAAGGCCAATCAATTCTCAAAAAATTCATATTCATTACTAAATTTCTTTTCTATTCATTTTCTTGTTATTCTTAATTTTATTATCATAAAAATACTTATGTAAATGAAATATCTTTATTCACAGAAATAATTGCAGTAAAGCCTGCCAAAATTTGGATTTAATGAAATTGCTATTGTGTAATTTTTACAATTGAAACATTTCATAAAATAGATTTTAAAAGTTGAAAATTTAAAATACTAAATTTGAATAATGTTAAATCGAGAAGTACAAAACAAGCAAAATTTTAATATATATTTATTTAAAAGTTAATTGAGATGCATCAATATAATCCAGATAAGCACCACAGAAAATCAATACGTTTAAAAGGGTATGATTATGCCAAAAAAGGTTTGTATTTAGTTACAATAAACTGCCAAAATAGATATCTCCTATTCGGAAAAATAAAAGAAGATAAAATGCACCTCAACGAATATGGGTTGATAGCATATAATGAATGGCTCAATACAGAACAGATTAGGATCAATTGCAAATTGCATGAGTTTATCATCATGCCTGACCACATGCATGGCATCATCGAAATTCTTTTTAACAATCAAGTAGAAGGAGAAACAGCTATCGGCAAGTTCCAATCACCTTCACAAACAATAGGCTCAATCGTAAGAGGCTATAAAATAGCCACCATCAAAAAAATAAAGAACACCATCCAACTGACCTCTTCGAGCGAGAAGGGCGTGAAGGGCGTGAAGGGCAAGAAGGGCGAGAAGGGCGAGAAGGGCGAGAAGGGCGAGAAGGGCGAGAAGGGCGA
>DAORKI010000126.1:0-9496 GCA_035439485.1 Bacteroidia bacterium | reverse complement strand
AAACTATTTGGAGGCGATAACACACAAGAAACTCCAAAAGAAAAAAGCAAGCCTAGAAAAGAGGAAAACAGTGATGATTATTTATAGTATTGCTTAATACCGATATGATATTTGTAATAGACCAAATAAATTTGGTCTAACAAATGATCATCAGCATTTACCACAGTTTGAAATGATCTTTATACCATTTCACTTTCGTATTAGATGCAGTATGCGTTTATTTTGTAAAGATATTTAATGCCAATGGAAGTAAAAAAATGTGTTGAAAACGGTGGTGAGGTACTATTTTAAATTGCTTAAACTAATTTATGTCCTTAAAGCGGTCTTGATCCGACATGGTTCATATAGTGAATAGGTTTTAATTTTACCCTAAACTTAATTTGCAAATAACAAATCAAATGCTATTTTTGTACTATGATACTAAGTTTAAAAGCTATAAAACTTTCAAATAAGAATATTTGAAGAGCCGTTTAAACTAAAAAAACAAACAAATTCATATGTATTAAAAAGAAAAACATGAATAACAAATCTACAAAACAAATAAAAATGATACTTCTTATTGTGTTGTTTGGCGCATTTGCAAAAATAGCCACTGCGCAAATAGTGAACATACCTGATGCCAATTTTAAAGCAGCATTAGTGGCTGATTTAGCCATTAATACCAATGCGGATGGGGAAATACAGCTTAGTGAAGCAAGTGCTTTCACTGGAAGTATTGATGTATCTTATCAAAACATTACAGATTTAACAGGTATTGAAACATTTACAAACCTTACAGAGCTTTATTGTCATAATAACCAATTAACAAGTTTAAATGTTTTGTCTAATACAGCACTCACAGTTCTGGATTGTGGCAATAATATGTTTGTTGGTTTAAGCCTTTCAACAAATATACAACTTCAAACTTTATTTTGCGCTCATAATCAAATTACTAGCTTAAATCTTTCAAATAATACGCAATTGTTAGCTGTCTTTTGTGATGATAATCTATTAACAACATTAGATGTTTCAAATCTTCCCAGTTTAGAAGGACTTTGGTGTTTTCAAAATAGCTTGTCCTCGTTGATTGTTTCGAACAATCCTCAACTAACAGATTTGAGATGTAATTTAAATCAAATTACAGATTTGGATGTTTCGTTAAATACAATGCTTAATTATTTAGATTGCTCTGACAATCAACTAAGCAGTTTAGATGTTTCTTCAAATACGGCATTAAAATATTTGTATTGCGATATTAACCCACTTAGCAGTTTGAACGTTTCCACCAATACGGCATTAGAGGATTTATATTGCTCTTCTAATCAGCTAAGCACTTTGGATGTTTCCACGAACACAGCATTATTGCGTTTAGATTGCTCTGCTAATCAACTAAGCAGTTTGGATGTTTCCACCAATCTTGCATTGCAAACTTTAAATTGCTCTCACAATCAACTAAGCAGTTTGGATGTTTCATTGAATACGTCATTAGTAGAGCTTAGGTGCGGAAATAATTCATTAAGCAGTTTGGATGTTTCATTGAATACGTTATTAGAAACGCTTTTCTGCGGATTTAATTCACTAAGCAGTTTGGATGTTTCCACCAATTTTGCATTACAAATTTTAAATTGTTCTGTCAATCAACTAAGCAGTTTGGATGTTTCCACCAATATGGCATTATGGCAACTTTATTGCTCTGCTAATCAACTAAGCAGTTTGGATGTTTCCGCCATTACTGCATTAGGTTATTTAAATTGCGATAATAATCAAATAATAACCTTAGATTTATCAGCAAATATAAATCTCAATGAGCTTGATTGTTCAGATAATTTATTGACAAATTTAAATATACAAAATGGTAACAATATAAACTTAACATTCCTAGAAGCAAATAATAACCCTAGTTTATTTTGTATTGAAGTTGATGATCCAACTTTTATGGATAATAATTTTCTTGGATATATTGATTCTTGGGCAAGTTTTAATTTAAATTGTTCTTGCACCAATCCAACTGCTCCCACAGGTATTAGCGGGCTTACAAGCATTTGCAATGGTGCTAACACTACCCTCAGCGCCAATGGAGGTTTAGATGGTAGTGGAGCAATTTATGAATGGGGCACAGGGGCCATTGGCAGCAATATTATTGTTGGGCAAAATGCCAGCACTATCACAGTGAGCCCATCCATAAATACTACTTATTGGGTGCGCAGAGTTGGTACAGTGCCCCCATGCACTAATAACACCGCAGGAGTAACGCAGTTGGTAACTGTAACTCCTACTGCTGTTCCTTCATTAAATATTAGCGCAAATCCTGGTAACACCATTTGCAATGGCACTTCAGTAACATTTACAGCTACACCTGTTAATGGTGGTGCAGCACCAGCGTATCAATGGAAATTAAATGGAGCCAATGTTGGAAGCAATAGTGCCACCTATACAAATGCCTCATTAAGCAATGGTAATACGATACAATGTGTGCTTACCAGCAATGCTAATTGTGCCAGTCCGCTCACTGCCAATAGCAATACTGTTACAATGGTGGTGAGTTCCACACTTACACCATCAGTAAGCATCTCTGCCAATCCAGGCAACAATATTTGCAACGGCACTTCAGTTACTTTTACCGCTGTGCCTACCAATGGAGGTACTACCCCTGCTTATCAATGGAAATTAAATGGCACCAATGTCGGTACTAATAGTTCAACCTATATCAATGCTGGTTTAGTGAATGGAGATGCAATTACTTGTGTGCTTACCAGTAATGATCCTTGTGCCAGTCCGCTTACTGCCAATAGTAATACTGTTACAATGGTGGTGAGTTCCACACTTACACCATCAGTAAGCATCTCTGCCAATCCAGGCAACAATATTTGTGTTGGCACTTCAGTTACTTTTACCGCTGTGCCTACCAATGGTGGTGCAACCCCCGCTTATCAATGGAAATTAAATGGTGCCAATGTTGGCGCTAATAGCACAACCTATACTAATGCTGGTTTAGTGAATGGAGACGCAATTACTTGTGTGCTTACCAGTAATGATCCTTGTGCCAGTCCGCTAAGTGCCAATAGTAACACTTTAAATATGATTGTTAACGGTTTGGTTACGCCTTCTGTAAATATTTCTGCAAATCCTGGAGCAACCATTTGTAATGGCACTTCTGTAACATTTACGGCAACACCTGTTAATGGCGGTGCAGCACCAGCGTATCAATGGAAATTAAATGGAGCCAATGTTGGCAGTAATAGCGCTACCTATACAAACGCATCCTTAAACAATGCTGATGCTATACAATGTGTACTTACCAGCAATGCAAATTGTGCCAGCCCATTGACTGCGAATAGTAACACTTTAAATATGACTGTGAATGCTATTGTAACTCCCAGTGTTAACATTGTCGCAAATCCAGGTAATACCATTTGTAATGGCACTTCTGTAACCTTTACGGCAACACCTGTTAATGGCGGTGCAGCACCATCTTATCAATGGAAATTGAATGGTATTAATGTTGGCAGTAATAGCACTACCTATACAAACACATCCTTAAACAATGCTGATGACATACAATGTATACTAACCAGCAATGCTAATTGTGCGAGCCCGCTCACCGCAAACAGTAATACGATAAATATGACTGTTAACAGTTCAGTTACTCCTTCTGTAAATATTTCTGCCAATCCGGGTAATACTATTTGTAATGGCACTTCTGTTACATTTACTGCAACACCTGTTAATGCTGGTGCGGCACCAACATATCAATGGCAAGTAAATGGTGTTAATGTGGGTACCAATAGCAATACTTATACAAGCACAACATTATCCAATAATAATGTTGTAAGTTGTATTTTAACCAGTAATGCCAACTGTGCAAGCCCAACGCAAGTTGGTTCTAACAATATTAACATGTTAGTTAATCCCAACCTAACTCCTTCTGTAACTATTTCTGCTACTAGTACCACGGTTTGTTCTGGCTCAACGATTGATTTTACGGCTAATACTACAAATGGAGGTCTTACTCCAGCCTATCAGTGGCAGGTAAATGGAATAAACGTAGGTACTAATGCTTCAACCTATTCAACAGCCTCATTATTAAACAATGATGTTATTACTTGTATATTAACAAGCAATGAAACATGTTTAACCACAGCAAACGCCACTAGTAACAGTATTACTATGACCAATGGCAATGTAACGCCAACCGTAACCATAAATGCTTCGCAAACGAATGTTTGCGAAGGTACAAGTATTACATTCTCAGCATCTACAACAGATGGAGGAACTTTACCAGTTTATCAATGGCAGGTAAATGGTATAGATGTAGGGAGCAACCTTCCTACCTATACAAGCACCAACTTGGCTGATAACGATGTGGTGCAATGTATTTTAACAAGTAATGCCTTGTGTATTACAACCAACACAGTTAATAGCAATAACATACAAATTACAATTATTGCTGCAGTAATACCCACAGTAAGTATAACTGCTAACCCTGGAGTAAGTATTTGTAGTGCAGTTCCTGTAACCTTTACTGCAAATCCTGTGAATGGCGGTACACCTAATTACCAATGGAAATTGAATGGTTTTAATGTAGGCACTAATAGCAACTCTTACACCACAAATACATTAAACGATAATGATATTGTAACCTGCGAGATGACAAGCAATGCCAATTGCGCCAACCCAGTTTTGGTTACAAGTAATAGCCTTACAATTTCAGTAACAGGTAATGTTATCCCCTCCATAATTATTTCTTCTGCAAATGGAAATACTATTTGTGAAGGTACTAGTGTAACATTAAACGCCAATGTGCAGAATGAGGGTGTGGCCCCTCAGTTTGAATGGATGATAAATGGCAATATTAGTGGAAATAATTCAAATACTTTTACGACTAATACTTTGTTAAATGGAGATGTTGTTCAATGTATTTTAACAAGCAGTTTGGCTTGCGCAAGCCCTATTACTGCATCCTCAAATAATATTGGGTTTATAGTGAACCCTAATCTTAATTCATCACTAACCATCAATGCTTCACAAAACACCATATGTGCTGGAACTGCTGTTTATTTTACAACATCAGTTCAAAATGGAGGTAGCCAGCCTGCTTTTCAATGGCAATTAAATGGAATTAATGTTGGAAGCAATAGTCCTTTTTATAGTGCATCAAATTTTAATAATAATGATGTGGTAAGCTGTTGGTTAATAAGTAATGAAGCTTGTGTAGTTCAAAATCCTAGTAACTCCAATGATATTAATATTACTGTTAATAATAATGTTTTCAGTCCTAATTTCTTAGCAGACCAAACTGTATTAACCCAAATACCTTTTACGGTTAATTTCACCAATACAACCCCTAACCAAGGTAGCTATGTATACCAGTGGTATTTTGGCGATGGCTCTACTTCAACAGATGCAAGTCCATTGCACCAATTTAATTCAAGTGGTACTTATACAGTTGCTCTCCAGGCAAAAGATAACCAAACAGGTTGTGTAGATGAAATTATTAAGAATGATTATATTATTTGTAGCAATGGGTCTTCTAACTGTAATTACAGTAATACCCTTAATTATACTGGCATAGTGAACGGATGTATTGGCGGCTATTTGGATTTATCAGTTAGCACTACTGCTACTAACCCAACATACCAATGGGTGCGCGATGGAGTATATATTGGTGGTGCAACACAAAGCACATTTCATGCAAATGTTTCGGGAAGCTATTCAGTAATCGTCTATAATAATGGCGGATGTGCTGTTCCATCATCCTATACGCAGGTTTCATTTTCTGGGACTGCTCCAGTTTTACCTACAATAAATCAAACTGGAAATTTAAATCCATGCGTTCCTTCAGTTGTTACATTAGAAGCAAATGCACCAGGTGCAAACTCTTTCTTGTGGAATACAGGTTCAACCAACTCAACCATAAATGTGAGCCAATCGGGTTACTATACAGTTACTGCTTTTTTTGGAGTAGGATGTCAAGCTTCATCTTTACCTCTACCATTAAGCGGCAGCCTTGCACCAAATCCAGGTATATGTTTGGTAACAGTAGATTCAGCCACAAATAATAATTTAATTGTTTGGGAAACCCCTAATTCAACAAATATTGACAGCATTTTTATCTATAAGGAAACAAGCAATTTAAATATTTTTCAAAAAATTGGATCAGTAGGGTATAACGATTTAAGTGAGTTTATTGATGGAAGTAGCAATACCCAAATTCAAGGATATCGATATCAAATAGTGGTATTAGATACATGTGGAGGCATAACATTACCAAGCTATGCACACAAAACTATACATCTTCAGATCAACCCAGGTGTAAATAATAACAGAGAATTGAGTTGGAGCGCCTACGAAGGAACTAATTTTGTAGCTTATGAAATTTGGAGGAAAATTCCTGGGGATATTTTTCAGCTATTGACCACGGTTCCTGCTTCGCAAAATATATACACAGATAATAATCCAATTTCTTTAGATGCAGATTATAAAATTGAAATTGTATTGGCTCAAACGTGCAACTCAATAGATAGAGCCGCATATGGCAAATCAAAATCAAATGTGGGTAATAACCAAGCCATATTGCTAGTGCCCGATGGCATTGAGGATAAAAACCTATTGGCTAATGTAAAAATCCTTCCCAACCCATCCAATGGCAACACCATGTTACAGTGGGAATCATCAAAAGCACAAAACCTGCAAATTGTAGTAACAGATGTAATTGGTAAAGTTGTAATTGCAAATAATGTTAACGCACAAAAAGGGAATAACAGTTATAATATAACTGTTGATGCCGCAGGTGTTTATTTTGTAACTATATTTAATGCCAATGGCAGTAAAAATGTATTAAAAATGGTGGTGAGGTAAATTATTTTGCTATTAAAATCTTTACATACTAGTTGTAGTTATTAAATATTAAACCTAAAAAAGGCGAATTGCATGATTCGCCATTTTTATTTGAATAAGTAAAATGGTTAATACTCTTTTTTCATAATCACAATAATTCAACTATTTCATTAGTTTTGCATGAATGGCTTGGAACTTTTATTCAAAAAATATTTTTCTGTTTTTGCTAATAATTGGCATACAGACTTATCTCTTTGCTCAAGATTTAGATCCTGAATTAGAAAAGCATATTAAGGAGCTAAAATTATTAAATGAAGATACGAATAAAATAAATTTACTCAATAAAATTGTGCAAGATGCGCCTAATGGCGTTTGGGAGCAATACAATCAGCAATTAAAAAAACTTTCAACTACTTTAACTGAATCAAATAATAATGCCATTAAACTAAATGCAAAAAAAGCACTTGCTACAGCTTTAAACAATGAGGCAATCATTTTCGATGGTCAGGGAAATTTTGATAGTGCATTACCATTATATAAGCAAAGTTTAAATTTAAGAAGAGAAGTCAAAGATCAAAGTGGTGTTGGACAATCATTAAATAATATTGCCGATTTATATCAAAGTCAAGGAAATATTGAATTGGCCTTAGAGTACTTTAAACAAAGTTTAGAAATTAGAGAGTTAATAAATGAACAAGAAGGAATAGCCCAATCATTAAACAATCTTGGTTTTCTTTATGATCGATTAGGCGATTTTTCAAAAGCATTAGATTATCATCAAAGGAGCTTAAAAATTAACGAAAAAATTAATGATTGGGATGGCGTATCTCGTTCTTTAATCAATATCGGCAATATTTATGCAAACAATTTGGATGAGCTTGAAAAATCAATAGAATATTATAAAAGAAGTATTCAAATACAACAAAAACAAGGTAACAAAGAACTAGAAGCTTATGCCATTGATAACATTGGTGTTGCAAATAAAAAAATAGCAGAAAAAAACGCACAAAAGAATAATGCTATCGTTATTTTTCGAACAGATTCCGCTTTGTTTTATTTCAACAAAAGTTTAAAAATACGACAAGCTATTGATGATAAAAGAGGTATCGCAAATTCACTCAATAACATTGGTGAAGTATACCAAAACATCGGAAAATACAAAGAAGCGGAAGATTATTTAAATCAGGCTTTAAGCATCCGAAAACAGTTAAACAATAAAAAAGATATTGCATTTTCATTAACTAATTTGGCGGCATTTAATTATAAGCTAGGAAAAATTGATGTAGCTAAAAATTATGCCGATGAGGCCCTACAAATAGCCACAGAACTTGGTTTTCCTGAAAATATAAAACGCATTACCAAACTCTTGAATGAGTTATATTATGTAAAAGGCGATTACAAAAAATCACTAGAAATGTATAAGCTTTACATTCTAATGCGCGACAGTATTCAAAACCAAGAAACTAAAAAGGAAATGCTCAAGCAGCAATTTCAGTATGAATATGATAAAAAGGCCGAAGCCGATAGCTTAATTGCAGCAGAAGAAAAAAAGGTAATTGATGCCAAATTTAAACAAGAAAAAACACAGCGCTATGCGCTCTATGGTGGCCTTGTTGTGGTTTTATTATTCGGAGTTGTCATGTTTAACCGCTTTAAAGTCACCCAAAAACAAAAAATTATCATAGAAAATAAAGAACACGAAACGCTTAAGCAAAAGTTATTAGTTGAGAAAAAAAATAGCGAAATTTTATCTTCTATAGAATATGCCAAAAGAATTCAGGCCACTATTTTACCTCCATTAAAGGAAATTAAAAATAGTCTTCCTAACTCATTTGTATTGTACCTTCCAAAAGATATCGTTGCAGGAGACTTTTACTGGATGAAAGAAGTGAATCATCAAAATGAGAGCATTACCTTAATTGCAGCTTGCGATAGCACAGGGCACGGTGTTCCAGGTGCAATGGTAAGTGTGGTTTGTAGTAAGGCCTTAGACAAAGCAGTTAAAGAGTTTGAATTAACTCAACCTTCATTAATTTTAGATAAAGTGGCCGATTTGGTAATTGAAGATTTTAGTAAAAATAATGAAGAGGATGATGAAATTAAAGATGGTATGGATATTTCATTATTAAGTATCAATTTTACCAATAATGAAATTCAATGGGCGGGGGCAAATAATGGTTTAATAGTAATTGAACCTGATGGAAAACTTTTGGAACTTAAACCCGATAAACAACCTATTGGTAAAACAGATGTTCGCATGCCATTCACCAATAATGTAATGCCTGTGGTAAAAGGTTCTTGCGTTTATTTATTTTCCGATGGCTTTGCCGATCAATTTGGAGGACCTAATAATAAGAAATTTCAACGAGCACAATTAAAAGTACTGCTTTTGAAAATGCACAAATACAGTATGGAAGAGCAATATCATCATCTCATAGATGCTTTTTTATCCTGGAAAGGTGAAGAAGATCAGGTGGACGATGTTTGTGTTATTGGACTAAAAATTTGAATGATGAAGATTTTTTTTGATAGACAATGTTTTATATACTCTATCCAACAAAAAACCCGATAATCACTTATCGGGTTTTCAATTTTAACCTTAATCATTTTTATCCTTTCAAAGCTTCTGCACCACCTACAATCTCTAAAATTTCGTTGGTAATAGCTGCCTGTCGGGCTT
>DAORKI010000125.1:0-9608 GCA_035439485.1 Bacteroidia bacterium | reverse complement strand
CGATTTGCATGCTAGCGATGGCCGCGATACCGAAGCACTGAACTGCAAACCTATTGCAAATTTATAAAAGAAATACGAACTTTCAAATTTACGCTGAACCAGCGGCTATCGCTAGCATGCTGTTATGTGTAGCCAATTCACGCATGGTTGAACGTCATGTGTGTCTAATCAAGGATGCGTGCGGGGGAAAATGACAAGCTCTTTTTCTTTTTTGCTTATAAGATGTTTAAAGTTTTGTACTAAGCTTTCGCAAAAATGAAAATGTGCTTGGCATAAGCGTTGGATTTCTGAGTGGTCGTCTTTGGGTTGAACTGTACGTTTTATTGTCAGTTTAGGTTTCTTGTCGGGAGTGGTTATGTCACTTACACAAATTGTCTATGTTAATTTTGGTCGAGTGTTATTTTAACTAAATTTAGGTCATACATTACTTTTATATATAGCTTATGTCAATTTACAGAGGTCATATATTACTTTTACAGATAGCTTATGTCAATTTACAGAGGTCATACATGACTTTTACAGACAGCTTACATGAATTTACAGAGGTCATACATAAATTTTATAGATAGCTTACATGTATTTACAGGGTCGATATGACCATTTTATTGAAAACTATGGCTCTCAAATGGTTATTTATATTAAAATACAGGTCATTTATATTTATTTTATTCTAGAGATATGTTTACTAAATATTTGCTTTTCTAATATTAATTAACTAATTATGCTGAACAATTACTTATCAAATGCCCAGAACCGAACAGAATTGCTTGAATTAGTAAACGGGTATGTGATTTTTTTATTAAGCCCTAAAACAAATTAGTATGAAATCAAACTCAAACCTTAAAATCAGTGCTACAAAAGACCTCTCTTTGACTTCTTGGTTAAATATGTCAAGCAAAAACTTTTCAATCTCAGTAATAAATCAATTTATTAATCCAAAGAAAATAAGTAGAAAACAATTCCTTTATCCAATATTTTTTGTGGCATTGTTTTTTGACTTTGCTAACTTTAAAATTGCTAATGCCCAAACAGAATGTGGATTTGATAACATCATAAATCAAAGACTTTTGCAAGACCCAAATTTCGGTCAAAACATTCAAAATAGAATGCAACAGTTGCATCAGTTTATAAACTTCAACGCAAATACATTTTCGGCAAACTCAATTTCGTCTAACGCCATTTACGTTATTCCAATTGTAGTGCATATAGTTAGAGACCCTTCAGAGGCATTACCAGTAATTTCATATGCACAGGTGGAATCGCAGATAAATGCATTAAATGCTGCATTTTCAGCACCCTTGTTAAATGCATCAGGTAATACACAAATTCAGTTTTGTTTGGCTCAATCTGCCATTGGGGCAACATGGTCAAACTCTACAGAACCCGGAATAATGAGGTATAATAACCAAACATTATCTCACAATATTATGGATATTCAAGGCACAGACGACTTGATGGTCTTAACAAATTCAGGAGGTGCATTTCCTTTTAATCAATACCTCAATATTTGGATTGTTAATTCTATTAATGGTCCCTCATGCGTCACATCAGGTTCTCAGGTTCAGGGATATTCTTTATTACCGGTTACTACCATGTCGGGACAATTTGGTTATAATTTGGATGGTATTGTTATCAGAGCCGATGTTTTTGGAGACAATGGTGGTATCGCTCCTCCACAATACAGTTTGCAACCTCATTCAGCTTTCGGTACCAGTTGCATTAGTAATAATTATAATCAAAACAGGGGCAAAGTCCTGGTACATGAAGTGGGTCATTATTTAAGTTTATTTCATACTTTTCAACCAAATATTTTTAACCCTACTGTAACTTGTGCCGGGGCTAATCCGGCCGGCAGTGCCACTAATGCTTGTGATACAGATGGTGATTTTTGTTGTGATACACATCCGGTAGATGCCAGTGCAAGTGGAGTTATTCCTTACACCTGTAATACCGGAGTACCCAGTTCATGTGGTTTTCCTTTACAATATGAAAATTTTATGTGTTATAGCGGAGAAGATTGTTGGGCTTCATTTACCGCAGGTCAAAAAGACATTATGCAAGCCTATTTGAGTTTATACAGATCCAATCTCTTCACCACTTCTAATTTGGTTTCAACAGGATTGATAGGAGTAAGTGGTTGTTTGCCACCAACTTTAATTGCCGAATTTACCTCCTCTCCTTCTCAAGCATGCATTAATCTACCAATAAATTTTGACCCTATTGGGTTAACTAATAATGCAAATACAGCGGTAACTTTTAACTGGGATTTTACAGGCGGAAACATAACAACTTCTACCTTACAAAATCCTTCTGTTACATACTCCACGGCAGGAAATTATGCTGTTACCCTTACAGTTGGCGATGGGAGCGGAACAACTGTTACTTACACAGGGAGTGTCAATGTGGGCAATTGTAGTATTAGCCCCGAAAATATACATAATGCAAATTGGTATTTTGGGCAATACGTAAATTTAGATTTTACATCAGGATTTCCTGTTGCTACTGATGTAGCTTTTGTTAATCAAACAGTTTTTTCTCCTGGGGCTGGTTATTCCTATTGTGACGATTCAGGCAACTTAGTTTTTTATACAGATGGAATTAATGTGTGGGATGGAAATCATCAACCAATCTATTGTATCGATGGTGTAACAAACCTATTTCAAGATGCAGGTGTCAATGTTTATTCAAATTCTTATACCGGTCTTCATCAACCTGCTATTTCATCTTACACTTTTATTGGAATTCCCTTTCCCAATCATCCCAATCAATATTATATATTTAATTGTGCTAACCCCTGGACATTTGGTGCTTTCTACACAGTGCTTGATTTAAACAGTGCCACACCAACATATTCTACCCCTGTAATGTATACACTTCCACCTAGTGTAAACCCCTACACCTATAAATGGCAAGGAGGACTGACCATAATTCCTCACTGCAATGGTAAAGATTATTGGATTATTGCCAATAGATTGTTCGATGTGAATGGAAACAATGAATATTATCAAATCCTTAATGCTTATTTATTGACTGAATTTGGACTGAGCAGTAATCCTGTGGTTTCAAATATTTCTGCGATGCGCAGCTCTGTTTTTCATGTTTTAGCAAAAGCGTCTCCTAATGGTCAAAAATATGTAATTCAAGGGCTTAATCAATTTGCTATTTGGGATTTTAATAATTCAACCGGAGTCTTTTCTAACGAAACAATTTATGATATTGTTTATGGTGGAGTAACCTATGATGTGGGGCATTTTTCGTTCAGTCCAAATTCACAACAACTTTATATAACTTCTCAGCCAAATAGAGTTTTTCAGTTGGATGTTAATTCTGGAAATTTCACTCAAATACTCGCAGGTCTGCAACCAATGCGATGTCAATTAGGACCCGATAATAACATTTATTGTGGTAATAATGATACTCCTTCTAATTATTATGGTGTAATAAATAATCCTGACACACCAAATAACAGTTCGGGATTTTCATATGTTCAAGTCAGACCAACCGGTTATTCCCTTGTTGAAATTAATACCTTTCATGGAACAGTTCCAAGTTTTATGGACGCACTAAAACCAGGTTATACGCCACCAGAATTTACCTTTGCGAATTTGAGTTGTAGCTCTATTGAATTTACGGTAGACCCATGTTGGCAAAGCTATACTGCAACCTGGAATTTTGGAGATGGTTCCCCGGCAATTACAGGCAGTATTGTTACTCATAATTATGCAACTACCGGCATATTCACTGTTACCTGCAGTCTTACAATTCCCGGTTTAACCGGAAGTTTAACTGTACAACATGATGTTGCGGTTATAAACAATACTGTTCCTATTAGCGGCAATACAAATCATTGTCTTGGAAATAACCTTACCGAAAATTATTCAATGCCTAATTATGCAAATGCAACTTATAGCTGGACATGCTCTCCTAATGGTAATATAGTAGGTTTGTCTAATTCATGGAATGTTAATATTGATTGGGTTAGTGGTACAACAGGAACTGTCAATGTTACAGTAACAATACCTAATTGTGTTATTAATCAAACTTTTGTTGTTCATCTTTTCAATAATCCTACTGTAACTATAAACCCTGCAAGTCCTTTTACATTCTGTAATCCACCCAATAGTGTTATGCTAACAGCAACGGGCAGTGGAACTTCGTTTCAATGGGCCCACAACAATATCAATATTAATGGTGCCACTTATAATACCTACACAGTTTCCAACCCACCTCTCGGTACAAGTACCTATTCGGTTATTGTTTCAAATGCTGTCGGTTGTCATAGTTCGGCAAGTATTGATGTTGTTAATGAACCTCCACCTGCCCAAATCAGTTCAGGTGGTTTGGTATCTTTGTGTACAGGCTCAACGGTAACACTCACTGCCAATACAGGAAGCGGTTTAACCTATCAATGGCAACTTAATGGCTCTGATATCACTTCGGCAAACGCTTCTGATTATACTACAGGAATTGGAGGAGACTATACAGTTATTGTTACAGGAGCCAATGGATGCAGTACTGTCTCAAATACGGTAACGGTTACAATTCCTAATCCACCAAACGGTACATTAGTATCGCTTCCGGATGGTTTTACTTCAACTGATTTAGTAAATTATCTTGGGGGTATTTCATCTCCCAATTTAATAAGTACTATAGTGAGTGGTGTACCAGTTTATAAGATACAACAATTACCTGCACCTAATGAAATTTATTTTAATCTGATAGGTCAGTTTATTATTGATAATCAAATAACTTTTGGATTAGTGCCTTTAGTTTCAGGAATTCATTTTGAATGTTATGAAGGTGCCGAAATAGTTAATAATTCAAGTTTAACTATGGTATCGTGTACACTTAAAGCTTGCAGCAGCAGAATGTGGAAGGGAATAGTTAATAATGGAAAACTTGATGTAAGCTTTTCCTCTTTTGAAGATGCACAGTATGCCATTTATTTAAAAAATAAGTTTCCTTATAAAATTTACAATCATAATACATTTACCAATAATCTCTATGGCATTATGATGTTTGGAAGCACCAGTAATGCTGTATTTACAGGTAATATTTACGGAAATACATTTACTAATCCCAATCCTTTAAAACTTCCATACACAACAGGTACCGGCATGTCTAACTGGAAACCTTGGTCTGAGGCAGGTATCCGTACCTACAATGCAGCCTTTGCTCAAATAGGTATTACCAACGGTACCAGCATACCGGCTGCATGGGCAGTTGATAATGTGTTTCATCATATTAATTGTGGTGTCAAAAGTCAATACTCTAATATTACACTTATAAACAATGTTTTCCATCATATTAGCCCTTTAAATGCAGCTACACCGGGCCAATTATCTGGCTTAGAATGCAGGGGTGCTGCTGTTTTTGCTTATGGCACACAAAGTTTAGCTCCGCGTAAAGTAACCATTCAACAAAATACCACCCTTACAAACGAATTCGACAATTGTACTTTTGGGATTAAAAATTTTAGAAGCTCACTCAGTGCAACAGGTGTTCACATGACAAATATGGGGCGCGGAATATATTCGGAAAACTCAGGTGCTTGTATATTTAATATACAAGATAATGAAATTACTTCAAAATATGGTTGTATAACAATAGGTAATGCCGAGAATGCAAATAGCATATTAATTGCACACAATCATCATGTTGAATTAACTGCTGCGGCAGGTACAGATGCCATAAGGGTAAGCGGTAGTGCTATAGGAATTGCAGGCAATACAAAAATAATTTCCAACCATGTATTTGTACCTGCCGGTAACCGTTCAGGTATATATACTTTTAAATTAAATCAACCCTTCTTGCAATGCAACTACATTAAGCGAACTACTTTTTCTTCCACTTCCTTAACATCATTAAATGCCATAAATACCTCTTCCTGCGATGGAGCTACCGTTAATTCAAATAATATAGGTTGGGCATCAGGACTTTCAGGCACAGCTTCTAGTGGTAATGATTTATTGTTATATATGAGCGATAATTCTTTTGTGAAATGCAATACTACAGGCGTTTCAAACCGCGGTATCCACATTACAGGGGCAAATACAAATGCAACTATTCGTGCCAACAATATTGGTCGCCATAATGTTGGATTGTACTATAGCAATACCGCAAATCCGGGTATGCAACCTCCAGGTGGATCATCTGATCCAACTGAAGGTAACCGTTGGCTGGCTACAAGTTACGGCCAGTATTATGCAGAGTTTAATACTACTAATAATGTACAAATTAGTTTAAATTCCATTTTTGTAAATCCATCTCAAGCTCCAGCATACTTTCCTCCATCCTCTGGAATTTCAATTGCAGGTTGGTTTGACCCAACTGGAAATGCCAACCACCAGCCTTTATGCAGTCCATCTCTTTGTGCAGTGCGTATAGCTGAGCCAATTGGCAATTTGGATTATTACAAATATATTGCTAATGGCACAGTGCTTACAAGTGGCTATCCTGCGCAAACACTCTGGATGGCCAAAGGAGCCTTAATAAAGCGGATTGAAGCACAGCAAACTTCATCACAACAGCAAGATAGCAGTGGTCAAATTTCATTACTTGATGATGAGGATATCAGTAATTTTTATTATTCTCCAGCGGCTGCTAATATAAAGGCAGTGGCTGGCATTGAAAGAAGTTTGAATGAGAATCCAGAAGCCATAATAGCCGATAATTTTGCAATGCTTTTGAATGACAGTTTAATGAATATATTGGGTAATCAATTAAATACACTTTCTGGCATTATGACAGATTCAACCACTGCTGACACTTCAGATGTATTGCTCTATAATTATCTGTTGGAACAGTATCAGGGGTTAGATAGTATTAACAATGATATTTTCAATCATTTAAACAATCTAAATTCTCAAAACATACGAAATGCCATTGGGCTTAACAATGCGCTTGCACCTGAAAATGCCAACGAGCAAATTGCAAAAACTGTAAATGAAATATATTATCGATTAATAGAAAATGAGTACAATTCTTTTACCGAAGGCGATTCTGATATGCTCTCCTATATAGCGCACCTTTGCCCATTAGCAGCAGGTCCAGCAGTTTTTAGTGCACGTGATATGTATGCTATGCTGGTAGATTCTGTATATTATAACGACAGCACCATTTGTGAAAATGAAGGCTATGCCCGACAAAGTTTAGAAAAATTCCTCCCGTCTATTGAGCAAAAGCTAACTGATAAAACTTACTTGATGGTTCAGCCAAATCCGGCTTCAGAAGAAGCTCTTTTTACATTCAACTCATTTGGAAGTGAAGGAAATCTTAACATATATAGCATGAATGGGGAGTTAGTTTATACTGAAAAAATTGCAAAAGGCGCTACTCAATGTAAAGTTAACATTTCAAGATTTAGCAGAGGCGTTTATATTGCCCATTTGTTGACTAACCAAGGTTCTATGAGAATTAAATTAACGGTAAATAAATGATAGGATTAAGAATAAATGCAACTATTGTAATCATAGTTGCATTTAGTTTTATTTGCAATGCGCAGTGGAGTAACGATAAGTGGCTTTATGGCCGATGGAATAATGACACTACATGGGCATGGTGGGGTGGTACAAGGTTAACTTTTACAAATGATACAGTAAGTATTGTAAAAGATAGTCTTATGAAAATTAATATAAGAGGGACTTACAGTGGTTTAGAAACTCCTGATAAGCAATATTTTGTTTATACCAATGGTTTTACTTTAGCAAATAAAAACCATGATACCTTAACAAATGGATCTGGCCTAGGCCCAGGAGGTATTTATTCCAGTTGGGTTGCCACCGGTTATCCAATACCTTACTCAGCTATTTTACTTCCATATCCCGGAAGTGACAGTTTAATGGCCATGTTTCATTTAGATATTTTCAATAGCGGTGCATACGGCCATGCCGAGAATTTATATTATTCATTGATAGACCCAAGTGGTGATAACGGACAGGGTTCAGTGCTGATTAAGAACCAATCGCTTGTTAACGATACTCTTTCGGGAGGCTCAATAAATGCAGTAAGGCATGCCAATGGGCGCGATTGGTGGATTATTGTAAGAAAAGGTTACCTTAATGATTATTATACTTACTTGCTAACTCCTTTGGGTACTCAACTTATGAGTATTCAGCAAATGCCCGGACCACATTTTATATTTGCTGGTCAGGGAAATTTTTCTCCCGATGGAAAATGGTACGCTTGCTTTGGTCCAGATTCAGAACAATTTCGCCTTTATCAATTTGACAGATGTACCGGTGTTTTAAGTAATATGCAATATAAAAATATTATTAATGAAATTGCTGGAAGCACTATATATAGCCCTAACAGCCGCTTTATATATATTAATTCAGTTGAGCATCTTTGGCAATTTGATTTGCAAGCGAGTGATATAATGGCCAGTCAAACTTTGATAGCTACTCTAGATACTTCTTTTCATGACCCTTCCACAGGTTGGGTTACAGGATGGTGCAATAGCTACTTAGCACAAGATGGCAAAATCTATGTTCAAAATTTTAGTGGTGTAATGCTGCATGTAATAAACCGCCCTGATTCGCTTGGACAAAACTGTAACTTTGTTCAAAATCAAATTCAGTTACCTACTTTTTATTATGCTTCTGTACCAACTTATGTTAATTTAAATTTATTTCAAGAGTCAGGGAGCGGTTGTGATACTTTAGGAGTAGGTACCAATGAGTTGACGATTGAGAGAGATAAATTAATAGTTGTGCCAAATCCAGCTTCAGAAGAAGCACTTTTTACATTTAATTCATTTGGAAGTGATGGAAATCTCTATATATATAACATGAATGGTTCATTAGCTTATGCCGAAAAACTTATTAAAGGATCAACATTTTGTAAAGTGAATGTTTCTGGTTTTAGTAGAGGTATGTATATTGCCAATTTAATGAATAGCGATAACTCATTAAGAATTAAATTTACAGTAAGTAAGTAAATGGATTAAGAATAAATAGAACGATTACAATAATAATTGCATTCAGTTTTGTTTACAAAAGATTGTCTTTTGAAAAAAAAAAATACTAGAGGGGGCTTCAGCGGTTTAGAATCTCTAGATTAGCAATATTTTGTTTACACTAACAGATATACTTTATCAAATAAAAACCATGACACTTTATCAAATGGTGGATGTTGAAACCAGTTTGTAAAATAATGAATGTAAGAAAAAGTGAAGCGGGGGCTGCGCCCCCGTTTCACTTTTTCCTTTTTTTCTGGTTCTGGTCTTCAGGGTACTGGTCGTAAAAAATAAAGGTCGAGCTTTATTCTCAAATATAAATTTTGGATTGAGTTCTATTCGTTATATGGCCAGTGGTCGTTAATGCTTTAGTCATTGTGAATTAGTCGTCTTGAGCGTTATGGTCGTTTGGATATGGTCTAAATAGTATGCTTTATTTAGCTGTCTGAGTATATGCATTGACCTGTCATTGTTGTTGCAGTGGCTGTGCGGTTGCAGAATTTTGGCTCTTTTGCATTTTTTTGCGTTTGCATGTCGAGGTGGAAAAATGCAAATGTGCCAAAATTTGGGTGGCAAGGCGTTGGTTTTTTAGAATGCTATTTTGAAGAATAAATGTCGAATTGAAACTGTCAACATTGGTTACACATAACGG
>DAORKI010000124.1:0-9626 GCA_035439485.1 Bacteroidia bacterium | reverse complement strand
ACAAGGCCAACATCTCTCCCGTTTAAAAATGACTTTTTGAGGGACGACTAATTAAAAGTAATATTTTAACCCAGATACGCATTAGAAATGCGTAAACGATAAAAAAACTGTAAATCAGATTTTTACAAATCTGATAACATTTTCTAAATCGGGATTAACCCAACTAAATCAAGTAGTTCGATTTTTTAAATCTCCTATTGATTAATTTGAGTTTAAATTGCTCATAAGCTAAAATCCATACATCATATTTATTTGAATGCCAATTTCACAAGGATAGCTATCTATTATTGCTAATATTTATTTTTAATACCGATATGATATTTGTAATAGACCAAATAAATTTGGTCTAACAAATGATCATCGGCATTTACCTCAGTTTGAAATGGTCTAAAGAGAATTTCGCTTTCCTATAAGGTACAGCTAAAAATAGGCTGAAATAGCTTGATTCTAAAAAATCTTAGATTGGGTCAATGTTACATCAATGTGATATAGATTAGTTTCTATTTTTTTCATAGTACTTACACCACATTTTTAATTGGCAAATATTGCATTTAGGGCTACGAGCTAAACATACATAACGACCATGCAAAATAAGCCAATGATGCGCGATAGCGACTTGATGGGTGGGAATAAATTTTAACAATTGTTGTTCGGTTTGCAATGGATTTTTAGCATTGGTTGTTAAGCCTAATCTAGCTGAAACCCTATAAACATGCGTATCAACGGCCATACTTGGTTGATTATATACAACTGAAGCTATCACATTAGCAGTTTTGCGCCCAACACCAGGCAAAGTTTGTAAATCATCGATAGATGCTGGCACATTTCCTTGAAAATTTTGTAATAACATCTGTGCCATACCTTTTAAATGTTTGGCTTTGTTATTAGGATAACTAATACTTTTAATATAGGAAAATATTTCATCAACACTGGCCTCAGCCATAGTTTCGGCATTAGGCAATTGTTTAAATAAATGAGGTGTAATTAGGTTTACACGCTTATCAGTACACTGTGCTGATAAAATTACTGCAACCAACAATTCGAATGGGTTGTTGTAAGCCAATTCAGTTTCAGCTTCTGGATGATGTTGCTCAAAATAATTTAAAATGTGAGAGTAACGCTCTTTTTTATTCATTTTAATTTAATGAAATTAAAAAATTCATGGTATCTACACCATCGGCATATTCATGTAAAGCAGGATGCTGGCTTTTTCCAAAAGGAATTACATTTACAATATTTGAATTATTACTAACTATACATTGCAGTAATGATTCATTCTCTTTTAAATAATTATTCAAACTCTCAATGTCTTTATATGCTTCGTAAAATAGCACTGCAATTGGAGAGCTAAATCTTTTATCTTCTTTGAGAATTAAAAAATTATTATCCAATAACTTTTCTTTACCCATTAAATATACCGTGCGGTTATACTCATAATTATTAACGTACTTATTATGATTAATATGGTTGTGATAATCATAAATTCCTTCAAAAAAATACTTAAAGTTATAAGTTTCTGGAACAAATAATTTTGAAACATTTCGGCAACCTAAGCCAAAATACTGAAAAATATCTTCGCCTAGTTTCTCGAAATCTTCTTTACTTTCGTTGCCAGATAATATGGCTGCTCCATTGCGATTGCTTCTAATAATGCTAGGCTTTTCACGGAAATAATAATCAAAATACCGAGATGAGTTATTGCTACCTGTACCAATATAAGCGTCCATATTTTTTAGAAATTGTTCACTAAAAAATATTTGCTGACTGGCTGTAGGTTTAATAACAAATAGTATTTCAATTAAATGTGGGATTAATACTTGATCATCACTTGAAAGCTTTCCATGGAAAATATGATGGCTTAAATAAACACATAACAAATCGTGAAAGCCAACCATAGGAATATTTCCTGCCATTATTACGCCAACTTTTTTAGGTGAATTATTTTCATTAATTTGATAATAATTAAGCCAAGTTTCGAGATTAGCATTGTTGAGCTGTGATGCCCAATAATTTAATGTAAATAAAATATTTCTTTTAGTGAACCAAGGATTTTTACGCTCAGCCAAAGCCACCATTTGAGTGGTTTTGTCAAAAAACTGGTTAAACAAATTTGGCGATGAACGTTGCTGTTTGTTGTTGACAAAATCGTTTAGATAATCGCCTAATTGGTCCAGGGCATTAATTTTTGATTGCAGATTCACATCGCTGAATTTAGTTTGCAAAGGTGAGAAAAAAAGTGCAAATACATGAGTTCAAATTTTATAAATTAAGCGTGAATGTTTCTTATTCGAAATTTCATCATAAGTGAAAAGAAAATGGATTGCATAATACCGATTACACTTTCAATTTAGTCCAATTGCAGCATGGCCTTATTTTACTAATTTCAAGTAGTATCGGCATTAACAATTGCACATTTATTTTTTAGTTGGACTATAAAATAAATGCAATTGGTATAATGTACCGATGTGGCATTATAATTTTAGCCTGAGGATAGAGAGGTATCGAATGGTGTATGTTGTTATTGTGTGAAATGAATTAATAAAACCATAGCGCTCATACTAATTTAAAAATCAGAAATCAGTTTAGCTTATTAAAAACGGGGACCAATTAGCACCAGTGAATTGACTGTTGTAGTCAAATAATTCAATTTACTCTTCGAATGAAATTAACTCTACATCAAAAATCAAAGTACTCATGGGGGGTATTGGGCCCATGCCATCAATGCCATAGGCTAGCTGGTAAGGAATAATAAAACGGGCACGTTCCCCAGCATGTAATAAAGCAATACCTTCGTCCCAACCTTTGATGACTTGTCCAATGCCTAAGGTAAATGATAATGGCTCATTTCTTTGCAAAGAACTATCAAATATTTTTCCATTTGTAAAGTAACCGGTATAATGCACATTAACTTTTTTACCTATTTTGGGAGTAAGTGCATTTTTGTTGCCTTTTACCATCATATACTTTAATCCAGAATTAGTTGTAATAGTATCTAAATCTTTTACAACATACGGGGTTATTTTTATGCTTTGGGCATTTTCATTATTATTACAAGCTGTTACAACTAATACAGCTATTAGAGAAATAAATAAATTATTTATTGAGAAGTTTAGCAAAAATATCTTCATTGAGTTATTCATTCACCTCAATCACTTCCATGTCGTAAATTAAGGTGGTATAGGGTTGAACTGTACTAATTTTTCGTTTACCAAATGCAAGTGCACTAGGAATAATTAGCGTAGCTTTAGCTCCCATTGACATTTTTAATAGGCCTTCTTCCATCCCTTTAGTAATTTTACCTAATGACATATCTATTTCAATTGGTTTTTGCTGCGAATCAATCATAGTACCATCAAGCGTGGTGCAGTTATAAACAATTTTCACCTTACTTGTTTTTGTGATAGATGGCCCAGAACCTGCTTGCCTTTCAATATAATACAAACCGGATTCACTAGGCTGGGCTGTTATTGCGTTAAGCTCAACAAATTCCTTTATTAAATTAGGCTCTGCGATTCTGCGCGCTTCGTTGTCTTTTTCAATTTCTTCGGGTGTACGAGTGTCAATTGACTCTTTAGTTTTAATACCTAATAATTTTATTCTAAAGGTAAGCTTTGACCCTTTTTTGACATATTTTGGGCGCGGTGTTTTAAATGTTTTTGCATATATTGAATCGGCATTTACTTTAAAAATAGCCGAATCGCCAATAGCCATCATGAGCATACCTTCTTCTAAACTACCCTTAAATGTTGGGGCTAATAACTCAAAAACATTTTCGGGTCGGCTGATACGAGAATCATAAATTACAGAATCTTTATGATTGGTATAGACCAAAATAGTTTTAATTAAATCACCAGCGACAGGTTTTGTTTTGCCACCATTTCGGTATATTCTGTATTCAAGACCTGACGCTGTTTTTTGAAAAGCACTTTTTTGTTGGGCAAAAGCCGCACTACTTATTAAAAAAAATAAAAGAAGTAGACTTTTGTTAAACATATTACTTTACATCTAATAGTTCAACTTCAAAAATTAAAGTACTGTATGGTTTAATAGGACCTTGATTCATTTCGCCATAGGCAATACTTGAAGGAATAATAAATGTAGCTTTGCCTCCCACATTCATCATTGGTAAGGCTTCGTCCCAACCTGGAATTACTTCACCGTTTCCTACTGTAAATTCAAATGCATTATAAGGTCTTCCTTCTTGAAACATATTATTTTCCTTTGCAATTTTTTCATTATTGGTATCGAAAATGGTGCCATCTAAAAGTTTACCAACGTAATTCATTTTTACTTTTTTCCCTTTTTCAGCCTTAGCTCCTTTTCCTTTTACCTTTTCAATGTATATTAAACCACTTTCAGTAGGTGCTGTGCTAATTTTATTATCAGATAAGTATTTTTCTAATGTAGTTTTTTCTTCGGCTTTAAATTTTTGCGCTTCAGCTTCGGCAGCAGCCATTTTTTCTTCACGCATTTTTTCAATCTCTGCCTTGCTTTTTATTTCATCCACCTTTACAAAAAAGGTAAGCATGCTGCCTTTTGCAATTTCTTTTGGTAATTCTTTCATACCAAAAGTTTTTATAAATAATGAATCAGCACTTACAATAAAGCTTGCACTATCGCCAGGAGCCAACATAGCAAAACCTTCTTCTAAACCACCTTTAAATGACGGTTTGGTTAAAGGAACTGGCACTTTTCTACCTTGAGTTTTTGAATTAAAAATGATGCTATCCTTATCATTTTTATAAATCATATCCATCATAATTACATCTCCTTCTGCTGCTTTTTTACCTTTTTCATCATGTTTAATTAATTTAAAATACAAGCCATCCTTTGTTTGTTCATATCCAGGATATTTAGAATCTTTACATGAAAAAATAGTAGTACTTGCCATGATGACTGCAAAAACAATAGAAGAAAAATTAAATTTCATTGAATAATGGTTTTTAAATTTGAAGCGCGAAAGTAATCATAAAAATTATTAGGTGAATTGTTTCTTGTTCAGCATAGTAGAAATTAACAAATATTGGGCACAATTCATAATTAATCTATTCAAAATCAAATATTTCAATTTTATTATAAAAAATATTTTTAATTAAATTTCGGTGCTCCTAAAATGCCAAATTATAGTGAATCAAATCGAAAAAATTGCTTTTTATAGAAATTGAATTTTGAAAAGAAAGAAAGCCTCTCCGTATTGGGGATATGAAATAATTTCCAAGCTATTGATTTTTAAGGAATAAGGTGAATAAACTTTATTCTTTGTGTTACAATAGTCGTATAAAATAACAACAAAATAGGGAGAAATAGTCCAAAGAATGCTTATGTATTTTAAATTATTAATTAGTTTTTTCTAATAAAAAAGTAAGTTCCATTTTCATCTTCAATGTTTTTTATTCTACCAAATCGTGGACTTTGTTGAGTATTATTACCAATAATATTTAAAACCCTTTCTGCTATTTTATTAATTGACAAACATTGATTGCTGTTATTTTGCAATGAGTTTGCAATGACCTTTGCAAAGCCAGATTTGTCAGAAGATCTCTCGAGATTTGAAGAGGCAATTACTTGCGCAGATTTAGAATTAATTGCTTCCCAATCTTGACAACTTGGATTAATATTTTGAGTTTCAGGTCTGCAAAATGCAAGACCAGTCTCGCAAGCATCAGAAACCACTAACAAGTGTTTTAAGGTGATATAATTCATAATAGAACCTTTTAATGAAGATATTGAATAAAAGTTAAACTCATCATCTATTTTTGCATCAACTGGAATCCAGTAGCCTATATCCTGTAAATTGGCTCCATGCCCTGCATACCAAATTATTAAAGACTCTACCTTACCCTTTTTAATTTGATTTCGCAATTCAATACTAAAAAATCTCTCCATTTCAAGTTTAGACAAGTTACTTTTGATAATAGTCTTGTGAATTTGATAATTTGTTAATGCTTGTTCTATAAGATGAATATCATTTTTAGGACCTTCTAATTTGGTTAAAAATTGATATTCTGTATTTTCAATAAATACTACCCAAGTTCTACCCATCAAACCTAAGTTTTGTTGTGAATGATTTATTTTAAACTGATAAAGGCTGTCATTTCCTAATTTATCTTTTATATAAATATTAAACTTTTCTCTACCCTTTAAGTTTAGGACAATTTCAGTTTCAAATGTTCTACGACCTATAAAATTTTTATTTTCTACATTATCAATTACTAGCTCTGAGACCTTGGATTCATCATCAACCTGCAGTTTAAACTTAACTATAGTATCAATATTGTTTACTGTGTATATTTCGTTTTCAACAATCGACAAATCACCTTGTAAATTGATTGATGGTGGAATATTTTCACCCCTTTTAAATTTGAAAAAAATTTGCGATTTATTAAAATAAATATCACAGACTTGAATAACAAATTCTTTCTCAATTTCAGGTTTTACCCTGAATTCAATTGTTGGATTTAAGGAATCCTTATTGAAATTAATTAGATTCTCATTAACCAATAACTGATCTATTAAGCTTTTATCCTTAATAGCCACTGAAATCCTAAAAGGTTCATCAAAATCATTTAATTCAAAAATATTGTCAATTCCAAAATCATCGTTAAGGATGGTAACAATTGGAGGATCTGATTCTTTAAAGTAATCATACTTTCTCTTTTTAGCTAATAAAATAAGGCTGTCTATATTATCTTTTTGAAGCGTCATCAGTTTTGCCTTTTCCAAATCATCAATCTCAGCCTCAAAATTTTTTAATGAATCATACAGAATTGACCGATTAAATCTTGCAAAATAATTATCTTGAATTTGAATTGATTCCGTGAAAAGTTTAATCGCATCATTAAATTCCCGATTATGCATAAGGAGTATGCCTTTATTGTTTCTAAAATTCAGATTCTTTGGTTCTATAGTAATTAATTTATCAATGCTATTAATTGCATTAGTTTGATTCTTTAAAGCATTCGCAATTGTAAAATTATAAAATAGAGCTATCCTATCATTTTCATTAAGTTCTAAAACTTTACTGTTATATGTATCAGCTGCGTCATATAATCCTAAATTAATGTAACAATTTGTGATAGCGTTATTAATAGAAATTGAATGTGTTTGCATTAATTCCTTATCATCTTTTGCATTAAGTAAAGCAATTGCTTTTACATATGAAGAGATAGCTGTTTGAACTAGTTTAAGACTGTCGAAACATTGTGCCTTTAATAATACAGCTTTAAATGTATTTTCTTTTATTTTTAAATAATCGTTACAAAGTATAATGGTTTCATTAAACTTCTTTAAACCAAACTTACAAATGCTTAATTCAAATAGTAAATCAATTGTTGAAAATCCTTTTTGTATATATTTTTCAATTAATTTTTCACCTTCTTCATAATTACTTTTCTTAATTTTTACTCTTGCTAAACCCAAAACACCATCTAGATTATCGGATTTGATGGTTAAAGTCATATTAAAATCTTCTTCCGCTCTATCTAAACTGTCAATGGCTAAATAGATGTTTCCTCTTTCGAGATAAGCTTCATGATTATTACTATTTTCATCTATAACTTCATCGAAACTTAAAATAGCATTTTTGTAATCACGTTCATTTTTAAGTTTTATACCATTTGAAAAGGAAAGTTTAGAATTTTGTCCGTATATTAGATTTGTGCAAACAAAAAGTATAGTGAAGCATAAAAACTTGCTTTTTATATAGCATCTATCCATATATCTTTTTATATTTAGATAGCCAAATATAGCATTATTAATTGATTGAGATTGATAATTAAGAAAGTTATAATAACACCCGAAAAGTGCAAAAGCGATTGTAGCAAGGTACCATGTACCGCGGAAAGCGCGTCCTCAGCGTTTTTTCGCTGAGGGTTTGCCCCAATAGAAATGATAGTTTTAAAATTGAACAAGGTTTTACAAAGTATCAAAGTATATTTACAGCAGGCCACGGAAGGACCATTTTGATTTAATTGAAATTTATATTTTTACCAAAGTTAATTATGCTCAATACTTAGAAATATTATGGAATCAATAAAAGAAAAGTTAAGTATTTTACTGGAGAAAAATTTAATTTCGGAAATTGAACAGGCTGGCACTTTGATGTATTTCAAGGAAGGTGACGTTATTTTGGATTATGATAAAAATATACGTTCGATGCCTTTGGTGCTGAGTGGAACCGTTCGTGTTATGCGCAAAGATGAAGAAGGCCGTGAAATTTTATTGTACTATTTGAGTAATAACGAAAGTTGCGCAATGGCCTATACTTGTTGCATGGAGGCTCGTAAAAGTGAGATTAAGGCTGTAGCTGACACCCCTGTTGAAATTATATCGATACCACATGATAAATTAGATGAGTGGTTAATAAAATATCCGAGTTGGAAAAGTTATATATTTCACAGCTTTACCGTTCGTTTTAATGAACTGCTAAAATCGTTGGAGAGCGTTGCCTTTCAGAAGCTGGATGAGCGTTTGATACGTTACCTAAAAAACAAAACCAAGGTAAATGGAAAAATGGTGGTGAGTTTATCGCATCAACAAATTGCTGACGAGTTAGGCACTAATAGAGTGGTTGTATCGCGATTACTTAAAATACTTGAAAACGAAAAGAAAGTAATTTTGTATCGCAATGAATTAAAGGTGATGAGCACACTTTGAAGCGCTTTGTAACCAAAGTAGCAAGTTAATATATATAGTTGAATTATTTTTGTGCGGTTATAATTATTGTATTTAAAACATGGAGTTGGTTGGGTATTTTTTAAGCATTTTGATTGGTATAACTCTTGGATTAATTGGCGGGGGTGGCAGTATTTTAACTGTTCCTGTTTTAGTATACATATTTAATGAAGAAGCTGTAACAGCCACATCGTATTCGCTTTTTATTGTTGGAATTACGAGTTTGTTTGGTTCGGTAGCCTATTTAAAAAAGGGTTTAGTAAAAATAAAGACAGCAGTAATTTTTGGAATTCCATCAATTATTACCGTATTCATTACTCGTTTGTATGTGGTGCCAGCTTTACCTACCGAAATTTTTAACCTTGGTAACTTTTTGATTACAAAAAACATTTTATTAATGCTGGTATTTGCTTTATTAATGATAGCTGCCTCTTACAGTATGATTAAACCATTAAAAGAAAAAAGTGATTTAACGATAAAAAAACAGTCATTGAATTACCCATTAATTTTTATTCAAGGTGCCTTAGAAGGAACTTTAACTGGTTTTGTTGGTGCAGGTGGTGGTTTCTTAATTATTCCGGCTTTAGTTGTATTGTCAAAACTACCTATGAAAGAGGCTGTAGGAACATCACTTGTTATTATTTCGGTAAAATCATTACTGGGTTTTTATGCATCGAGCAGTGTTATGCAAGTTGAATGGAGACTCATTTTAAGCGTATCGGCATTTGCTATTTTAGGTATATTTATAGGCATGCAGATATCTAAAAAAATTGACGGGGCAAAACTTAAGCCTGCATTTGGGTGGTTTGTTTTACTTATGGGGGTGTATATTATTGTGAGAGAATCGTTTTTTTGAATTATTTATTGGTGAATTTTTGAATGGTGAATTTTTGAATGATGAATGGTGAATTTTTGAATGGTGAATTGTGAATTGTGAATGGTGAATTTTTGAA
>DAORKI010000123.1:0-9769 GCA_035439485.1 Bacteroidia bacterium | reverse complement strand
ATTATTTAGTAAATCCAATAGGCCTATAGGAATTGCACTTTTTGAGGGACGACTACATACAATTTGATTTATCCCAAATTCAAATGCTGCGTTTGCAACTGAATAAAGAAGATAACATGGCATAACACAAAAAATTAAAGGAGAAGTGGGTCCAATATAAAAATGGAATAATTAAAACAAAATTACTCTTTTACAAATTTCTTCACCGTGAGTACCATTTCTTTTTCATCGCTAATAACAACAAAATATAAACCCTTGTTTAAAGTTCCCACTTCAATGTTTGTATTATTATTGGTGTTTCCTTCAGCTACCAAGCTGCCCTCAACGGAATAAATTGTATAATGACTTTTCACTGAATTGTTTGTATTTAAAATTAAAGTTTCACTTGCAGGATTTGGAAACAAAGTAAAAGTGGCCACATTTGATTTTTCATTTATAAATGAAGTAGTAGTGCAAGAGATGTCATTAATGGCACTTATTTGATGTAAGCTTTTCACAGAATCAATAGAGGATCTAATGTTATTAAAACAAGGATTAGGGTACGAACTATTAAAGGTGGTGATAACCGCAGTGGTAATGTTTTTACATTGTCCTGGAGCAAATGTCATAGGGCCAAACGACTGAATTGTTCTTAAGTCACCAGGGCTCAGTAATGTTGGGTGAACCATACTTAATTCGCTGCTCACACATGGCGAGCCAGGATAAGCGTAATTGAAGCCCCAAGGTGAACCATCTTTCCATTTACCTGTGAGGTAATTGTAAAAGTGCGTTGCACTTACAGGATTTCCGAAGTTTGTGGCATCATTATAAATGTAACCAAGATGCTTCATTTTTACAGGGATGTTATTTTCTAATGGAGTATTGATACCAGCCACAGCTGTGATAGGGATATTGCTTCCATAATCGGAGTCAAAGCCATCGGCATTGTAAAATAAAGCGGCATTTCTTGTTGAATCAGAACCAATATAATCGTCATTGTATCCTCCAAGGTCACAATCAGCCCAAAACCCAACGTAAAAGTCATGATAAGTATTATTACTTTTATTTTTAAAGTTGTAATTGTAAAATGTGGTATTATTCAAAATATTATTGGTGGCAAATGAGTACGCCATTATATGAACTTCAACCCCTAATGCTGCGCCACCAGTTTCAGTATGTGTATTTCCTACATCATTTACAATAAAATAAACTGCTTGATCGCCATTAATCATGGGGTAATCCCCAGCAGTTGGCTCATAGGTACCATTTCCATTTACATCAACAAAAGGCGCCATATCCTCAACAATAACACCACCGCCTATATTATTTCCTTTGGCTGGCCAAAGGCTAATTGAAGTAGGAGGATTAGCAGGATTCGCTATATGTGCATTTATTTCTGATTTACTTACTTTCCATGATCTGTCATACAATTGGCAGTTTGCAGTAGTGGTACTTCCTGAATTGTTGATAGTTCCTGGCCAAAAATCATTCCCAGTTTGGCGGTATGTTTGCGCAGCAATATGCAAAGTGTTATCAATATCTAAACCTCCCATCCACAAACTTCCTGCAAACATAGTATGATGGCCCGAACCTTTTGGAACTTCATATTTTGGAATCTGCAAACTTTGGTCCCACCACATATCGCCACCACCTAATATGCGAACATTTACATTATTGATGTCTAAATCAGCATAAGAAGTTGCCGGAGCACAGGTTTGCGCCTTTAAAAAAGAGCAAGGAATGATAAATAAAAAGAGAAACTTTGTTTTCATAAAAATATTTTGATATTAATTAATGATTATATAATGTATTCCAATGTTGCCTGTGGCTTAAACATTTTTCAATAATTTTTATGTTAGGTTGAATATATTATTTCTTTCATATGAATAGAACTATGTCTAAACTACTAAATTATTTTAAAAAAACAAAGGAAATCACTATAAAAAACTGTCAAATTGTCTATTTATTGGGCAGTGGCAATAAATTTGTTAAAGCTAAAACCTCAAAATGAGAGCAAAAATCAATAAGATATTTAGAAAAATGGAAGATACAAGCAAAGAAAGCCCTAATCCAGCGGTTGAACAAGAACAAACACAAGTATCAAACACAATTGAAAATAATGATTCAACAGCTGAAGAAGCCGAGTTGCCTCAAGCAGAAAGCTCGCCTGTAGCAAAGCTAGAAGAGCAATTGGCAGAGTTAAACGATAAGTATTTGCGTTTATTTAGCGACTTTGATAATTACCGTAAAAGAACTGCCAAAGAGCGTATAGAACTTGCCAAAACAGCAGGCGAAGATATTTTTAAAGCCATATTGCCAGTTTTAGATGATTTTGAAAGAGGGTTGAAGGCAATGAATGAAGCCGCAGATGTTACAGCTTTGAAAGAAGGTGTTGATTTAATTTTTAATAAATTAAACAACACACTTGCTTCAAAAGGTCTTGAACCATTAACAAGTGTAGGAGTTGCATTTGATACCGATATTCACGAAGCAATTACCAACATTCCAGCACCAAGCGAAGAAATGAAAGGAAAAGTAATAGATGAACTAGAGCGTGGATATGCTTTAAACGGCAAGGTAATTAGATATGCTAAAGTTATCGTTGGTAATTAATAACATGAAGATTAAATTTAAAACACATGGCTAAAAGAGATTATTACGAAATACTTGGTGTTGCAAAAGGAGCTGATGAGACAGAAATAAAAAAGGCTTATCGTAAAATGGCAATGAAGTATCATCCTGATAAAAACCCAGGTGATAAAGCTGCCGAAGAGAAATTTAAAGAAGCGGCCGAAGCTTATGATGTATTAAGCAATCCTCAAAAAAAAGCGCAGTACGATAGATTTGGACATGCTGCAAGTGCTGCCGGGGCTGGCTCTGGTGGTTTTGGTGGCATGAACATGGATGATATTTTTAGTCAATTTGGTGATATATTTGGCGGAGGAGGTGGTTTTAGTGGCTTTGGTGGTGGAAGTCAAGGTAGAAGGGTAAATCGTGGAAGTAACCTCAGGGTAAAAGTGAAACTAACCCTCGAAGAAATAGCGACAGGCGTTGAAAAGAAAATAAAAGTAAACAAATACGTGAGCTGCAACACTTGCTCGGGATCAGGAGCAGCTGGCGGTTCAGCCTTTAGTTCATGCGGTACTTGTAGAGGTACAGGGCAAGTTACCAAAGTAATGAATACTATTTTAGGCCAAATGCAAACTGCAACTACTTGCCCTTCATGTGGCGGTGAAGGCCAAACCATTAAAGATAAATGTAAAAGTTGTTATGGTGATGGTGTTGTGAGAGCCGAAGAGATTATCACTATTAACATTCCTGCAGGGGTGGCAGAGGGGATGCAACTTTCAATGGGTGGCAAAGGAAATGCTGCTGCAAGAGGTGGTATACCTGGTGATTTATTAATTTTAATTGAAGAAGCTGAGCATCCTACCTTGAAACGCGATGGCAATAATTTATTTGTTGATCAATACATTTCGGTAACAGATGCTTCGATAGGCACACATATAGAAGTTCCAACGATAGATGGAAAGGCAAAAATTAAAATTGAACCTGGCACACAGCCAGGGAAAGTGTTGCGATTACGAGGAAAAGGATTGCCTGCAGTTAACTCATACGAAAAAGGTGATTTATTGGTAAATATTAATGTTTGGATACCGCAAAAGCTTAGTAAAGAAGAAACTAAAATTTTAGAAAAACTCAACGAATCAGAAAACTTTAAACCTAAACCATCAGGAAAAGAAAAAAGTTTTTTCGATAGAATGAAAGAGTATTTTCATGATTAGTTAGGTAAACTTTCTGCTTTCCAAATAATATGCAGCTAACCTAAGAAAATAAATACATAAGCTTATCAATTGATTGCAAAAGCTAACGTTAAGTGTAATTAACACCAAAAGTGTTGTTTCAAGGGCAATAAAATCAATTAACAGCGATTTATTAATGAACTTATACCAAAAATTATTGGATTAATACCGATAAATCGTTCAAATTAGTCCAGTTACAGCATAACCTAATTGTACTAATTTCAGGTTGTATCGGCATTTACCATTGCATTTTTATTTTTTTGGACTAAAAAATTAATGCAATTGGTATAATTTATTGGAAGAGCTTGTGGTAAGAAAATACTATGAACATTGCTACCTGTGTGTTTAACACATAGGAAGGTTCTGCCCTTTAGTTTTTTTTTTACAAAAACCCAATTCAGGCATCTAAATACTTCCAAGCTGAAAATACTCAACTTATTTTCTTTTGAAGACAAGGATTATTCTCTTTAAGTTGCATCAAAATCATGCGTTATACAGTTTTTATTTCAAGATTGTGATTGGCTACAACCTCACAAACTCAAATTACTGGCATACCTTCAACACCAATGGATATTAAATATTTTGTACCTATATTAATTTTACTAAATGAGCTAAATTTGCCAAGGTAAAAAACAAGCAAATGTTTAATTATTAGTTGTATAATTGTTCAAAAATACCATCAAGTTGAGACCAATATTAATTTTAACATTTCTATTTCTTTCAAATCTCACTTTTGCTCAAATTGATTCAACTCAAATTAAACTTGAGAACTATAAAAAATGGTTTGAGACAGGCCTAATTACTCAAGATGAATATACTGAGTTAAAAAAGAATCTATTAAAAGTTTCACCTTCGTATACCAGTCAAAACAAAGATTCGGTCAAGGGAAAATCCACAGCCAATAAAGGTCAAATCAAAGCTGGTGCTATTTTTACTATTGTTGGTTTGAGTGCCTTTATTGGATCAAAATCATATTTAAATAGTGCTGTAAAGTCAACACCGATGGACAAAGATTATACTAAAAAGATTGAAGCAATTAATCACAATTACAAAGTTTTACGAGGCGCTGGAATAGGTTTTGGTTTACTAGGACTAGGATTAATTGCTATAGGCGTATCAACAAAACAAGCTAAATTAGCCAATGGCAATTCAGTTTTAATTGACATTCCTAACTTTTCAATTGCCTATAGGTTTAATTAAAAATAGCGAATTGTGGGCTAAATATGGACTAAACCCAAAAACAAAAAACCGCAATGTGCTGTTAAGCAAATCATTGCGGTTTTTCTATGCGGAGACTGAGGGATTCGAACCCTCGATACACTTGCGCGTATACAAACTTTCCAGGCTTGCTCGTTCGACCACTCTGACAAGTCTCCTTAAATTTTGGATTGCGAAAGTAGCAATTTTACATTTATCTTTGTTAAAATTAAAGTAATTGTATTGTCTAATCAAAATTTATTGATAATTTTACTAAAAAAGCACCATGAAAAAATTAATTCTTTTATTAGCGATTGTCTTTATTTTTGGAAACAAGCTTAAAGCCCAAATCACCATTACCGATAGTTTAAACAACACTGATGTCGAAAATCTGTTGACAGGTTTTGGCGTAAATATCAGTAATTTAATAATTAACTGCGATGCCGCTGCCATAGGCGAATTAAATGGCGTTTCCATGGTGCCTATTTCTCAAGGTTTATTGCTATCTACAGGCAATGTAAATAACTTTATTTACAATAACTTTACAGGAAACTCAACATTTAATCAGCAATTCACTGACCCTGATATTGGTTTAATTTCAAACGCTTCAACAACTTGGGATTTGTGCAAATTAGAGTTTGATTGTGTGCCTCAAGGTGACACTTTGCTTTTTAACTTTGCTTTTGGATCTCAGGAATATCCCACTTTTGTTGGTAGTGTTTTTAATGATGCATTTGGAATTTTTATGTCGGGGCCTGGAATCAATGGTTTACAAAATGTGGCTCAACTTCCCAATGGTGATGTGGTGGCTATAAACAGTGTAAATGCTGGCTTTAATTCGTCCTACTTCATTAGCAACACGTATCCCGATAGTACTGGCTTAAGCTATGGTGGCTTTACACAAAACCTTCAAGTTTTTGCCATAACGACTCCTGGTTCAACTTATCATTTTAAAATTATGATTACTGATGTTAGCGATGGCGTGTTAGATTCTGGAGTACTGCTTGAAGCTTTTAGCTTTAGAAGTCCTGCAAGCGCTGTTACTGGTATACATCAACAAAATGAATCAACAATAAAACTTTACCCAAATCCAGCTAATGGAATGTTGACCATTAATGATTTTAGTTTTAATGGAAACACTAAATTGATTGCAATTACTGATATAGCAGGACGTAAGGTCCAAGAATTTGCTTTGACACAATCTTTGCAAAACATAGATTTATCATCAATTGCAGAAGGCTTGTACCATGTTACTATCCAAAGCAACAAGGGGGTTAATAATTTTCCTTTGGTTATAAAAAGATAGTTTTACAAGTAATAAAATAGGCTTTTAATCTTCTACTGGGCTTGACAAATATTGTTCATGCCCAAGTTCATTTTTTCTTACCAAGAATAACAAAACACCTACCAAAAAGGTGCTAACAAGCACATAAAGTATCGCTCCTTCTCCTACACCAACGGTTTCAAGCTCTTGAGGCATGCCTGCTTTTTGTATCATAAAGGCAATGATAACAGCGCCTGCATTGTTCACAAAATGACCAATGATGGGTAACCATAAGCTACCACTCCACAACAACAAATATCCAAAGGCAGCGCCCATGAACATACGCGGGAAAAAGCCTAAAAATTGCATATGCAAAGCGCTAAATAAAATGGCTGAAAGCCAAATACCTAAATGAGGATTTTTAGTTAGTTTTTGAAACAATGGCTGAAACAAACCTCTAAATAACAATTCCTCACCAATGGCTGGAATAAGCGCAATCATAAACAAGTTAACAAGTAAGTCACCATAATTATTCATTTCTAAAAAAATTTTTGTAATGGCAGCAGCCTCTTTTTCTGATTCATGCATCCAAGCGGGAGCAGGCATTTGTCCGTTAATATCGGCCATCCAATTAATTAAAGGTTGTGCGCACAACATAATTAAAACGGCACATATCAAAGAATAAAATAATGGTTTTTTATTTAAAGATAAATAGGCGCTCATTTTGGTACTGTCAAGTTTTGCAAAAACAAATGTGGGCAATATAAATAAGCCTAAAGCTTGCATCACCTGCATCATTTTAAGTGCGGGAATCACATTTGGATTGCTTGTTTCTTTTAATATACCAGGGTTTGATAATATTGGCAAATGATAAACCGAGCTTGCTAATACTATGGAAAGTATAGAGAAAATCCCTAATGAAAACAATGCCAATCCCACTAAAATTAACAATTTACTAGTGATTGATTGATGCTGAAGAATAATTCTTTGTGACATGATATAAAATTGATTTTTTTGCTTGAAATAAGTAGAATCAATTGATTACTTTTGCACAAAAATATAAATTACTTTGGTTAAAATAGGAAATATTGATTTAGGTGAGTTTCCACTATTGCTAGCCCCTATGGAAGATGTAAGTGATCCTCCATTTAGAGCTGTTTGTAAGCAAAATGGAGCTGATTTAATGTATACAGAATTCATTTCCTCCGAAGGTTTAATTCGTAGTGCCGCCAAAAGCATGCAAAAACTCGATATTTTTGATTATGAAAGACCAATTGGGATTCAAATTTTTGGTGGCGATATCGACAGCATGCGTGAGTCTGCCATTATTTCGGCAAGTGTCGGTCCCGATTTGGTTGATATTAATTATGGTTGTCCAGTTAAAAATGTGGCATGCCGCGGAGCTGGTGCAGCATTGTTGCGTGATGTGCCTAAAATGGTTGCCATTACCGCTGAAATTGTTAAAGCCGTAAATCTTCCTGTAACAGTAAAAACGCGTTTAGGATGGGACGATAGCACAAAAAATGTAAACGAAGTTGCCGAACGTTTGCAAGATATTGGCATTAAGGCGCTTACTGTTCATGGACGAACTCGAGTTCAAATGTATAAAGGTGAAGCTGATTGGACATTAATTAGGGAGATTAAAGAAAACCCAAGAATAAACATCCCAATATTTGGGAATGGTGATGTTGATAGCCCTGAAAAAGCTTTAGAAATGAAAAATAATTTTGGAGTTGATGGTATTATGATTGGCCGTGCTTCTATTGGTTATCCTTGGATTTTTAATGAAGTAAAATATTTTTTAAAAACAGGGATGCATTTACAAAAACCAACAGTATCAGAACGGGTCGCAGTATGTAAACAACACTTAGATTTTTCAATTAAGTGGAAGAAACAAGTTTTAGGTATTCTAGAAATGCGTAGGCATTATGCTAATTATTTTAAAGGGTTTAATGATTTTAAGCCATATAGAATGCGACTTGTAACCACAAATGATATTGATGAGATTTATCAAACCCTCGAAGAAATAAAAAATAATTACAGCCAAACCGAAAGTCTGGCTCAAGTATAAATTCAAATACATTTATTATGAAATTTGGTGTAGTAGTTTTTCCTGGTTCCAATTGTGATGCCGATATGATTTATGTTTTAGAAACTGTCATGAAGCAAAAAGTTGTGGCATTGTGGCACAAAGATACCGATCTTCAAGGCTGCGACTTTATAGTTTTACCTGGGGGGTTTTCCTTTGGTGATTATTTACGCTCAGGAGCAATAGCAAGGTTTTCGCCCATCATGGAAAAGGTAATTGATTACGCACATAAAGGAGGTTTGTTAATGGGTGTTTGTAATGGATTTCAAATTTTATGCGAAGCAGGCTTGGTTCCTGGAGCGCTTTTACACAACGATAATCAGAAGTTCAACTGTAAAAATGTGTTTATAGCTCCTGAAAACTATAACACTATGGTAACTCAGTCATGTCCTGTTTTGAAACCTTTAAAAATTCCAATTGCTCATGGTGAGGGTCGCTATTATGCTGATGAAAACACACTTAAATCTATAAAAGCCAATGGACAAATTTTATTTAGATATTGTGATGCTGAAGGAAACATTACCCCATTGGCTAATCCTAATGGCTCAATAGAAAATATTGCAGGTGTTTGTAATGCGCAAAAAAATGTATTTGGCATGATGCCGCATCCCGAAAGAGCAGCCGATGTTAATTTAGGGAATAAAGATGGATTGTTTATATTTCAATCAATATTAAAATTAGTTACGGCCTGAGTTTGTTGACTAATTAAATTTTACAATTAATACCAATGTGATTTATAAACTCTCCAAGGAAAATATTACCTGTGATTTCACTGTTGGTCAATCATACTTCTATGAATTAGCTTGTATTAAATAGAGGTAACAATAGTTAAAATATTTTCAAAATTAAATTGTTCGGCCACCTGTTTATCGTGCTTAAACACGTCTTGTGCATCTTGATATAATCGCTTTAAACGATTAAAAATGATATAATCTACATTTTCATTTGAACTTGATTCGCTTATGCCAATACTGTTTAAAAAGCGGGTGTCAAGCTGTTGTTGCGCCATATCAATTTCTAATTCACACTTGGCTAAAAACTGTTCATTGTAAGCTTTGTTGTAGTGGTTAAAAAAGTTGAGGTACTTGTGGCAAGTTAACCAGCTAATTTTGGCTATGAGATACAATTGATCTCGGGTACAGGGCAATGTTATATTTTTCATAATTCATAATTTTGCAGCGGAACTTACCTGAAAAGCATGTTCTTACTGATTTCTACACATTTAAAATATTGCCCCTAATAATTTTTAAGGGCTGTTTCAGGTAAAGATTTTTTTCATGCTTTATGTTTAAATTTTTTGTGGTTCTTTTGATGGTGTTTGTTTTAAACTCCCACAATCTTAACGAACTATATTCAACAAAGTTTCGTTAAAAAGTTAGAAATGCCTTTATTGCGGGCAATAAGTCAAATGTTGAGGTAAATTCATAGATTCGTTTA
>DAORKI010000122.1:0-9958 GCA_035439485.1 Bacteroidia bacterium | reverse complement strand
TCATTTGTTAGACCAAATTTATTTGGTCTATTACAAATATCATATCGGTATTAATTATGCTTTATTCAATCGTTGCTTCATCACTTTAACCAATTGCAATGCCTCCTCTTCGGTTAATTGTAACCCTAAAGCCTCCTCCTTCCCTTTGTAATCAAAAAGCACGGTTTCATAGCCCATATTCCAATACATGGGCTGAACGCGTGCCAATACTTTTCTATCGCTAAAATTTACAGTTCTGATATTTCTTATTTCTGTTCTTTCATACATTTTATCTATACCCCTTCCATTGATATCTCTACGCAGGGTAAATCCGTTTTCACTGAATTTTAAAATTTCTTTTCCTTTTCTTCGCCAACTTAATAATACACTAGCCTTGTATTCAAAATAAGCCCAAAACGCCATCCATACGGCATACCATACTTTTACATCACGTGTTGTAGGCATAAAAAATTGTGTAAAAACAATGATGCCACTTATGGTCCATAAAACAAACCAAACAGCTAATATTTTAAGTTTAGTTGCATCTTCAATACTTGGTATTTCCAGTGTTTTTCTATCGGTGCTGAGTTGTATTCTATTTTGCATAGCTATAAAATAATAACGGGAACAAAGTTAATTGTTCCCGTTAAATTGATTGGTGACAAGATTACTTTTAACTACCACAAGCTTCGCAAGCTTCTGGATTATCTAATGAGCAGGCTATTTGTTCAATAGCTAAATCATGTGTATGTTCATTTCCATTGATGGGCTTAAACTGCTCTTCTGCTTGTTTTTCAACTGTAAATTTAATGGCATCGGAAGCAGCTTTTGTCCTTAAATAATACATTCCTGTTTTTAACCCTTTTTCCCAAGCATAAAAATGCATAGAAGTTAGTTTAGCAAAATTTGCATCTTGAATAAACAAGTTTAATGATTGCGATTGACAAATGTAAGCACCTCTATCAGCAGCCATATCAATGATAGACTTTTGCTTTATTTCCCACACGGTTTTATATAGTTCTTTAATATTCTCTGGAATTTCATTAATTGACTGTATAGAACCATTGTTAGCAATAATTTGATTTTTCAAACGGTCATTCCAAATACCCAATTTAACAAGGTCTTTCAATAAATGTTTGTTTACTATTACAAACTCTCCACTCAATACCCTGCGTGAATAAATATTTGAAGTGTAAGGCTCAAAACATTCGTTATTACCTAATATCTGCGAAGTGGAGGCCGTTGGCATTGGAGCAACCAATAAAGAATTTCTAACGCCATATGTTGCAATTTCTTCTCTTAAAATATCCCATTCCCAACGATTGCTTGGCGTAACCCCCCACATGTCAAATTGCAATTGGCCTTTCGAAATTGGGGAACCTTTGTAGGTTTCGTAAGGTCCTAGGTCTTTAGCCAAATCTTTAGAAGCTGTTAATGCAGCATAGTAAATCGTCTCAAAAATATCTTTATTCATTTGACGGGCTTCTGCACTATCAAAAGCCATACGCAATAAAATAAAAACATCTGCTAGTCCTTGCACACCTAATCCAATTGGGCGATGACGTAAGTTACTATTTCTAGCTTCAACTACAGGATAGTAATTCCTATCAATAATTTTATTTAGATTTTTTGTTGCCACATATGTAACTTCAAATAATCGTTGGTGATTAAATTTTCCATCTTCTACAAAGCGCGGCAAAGCTAATGATGCCAAATTACACACTGCTACTTCATCGGGCGAAGTGTATTCTAAAATTTCGGTGCATAAATTTGAAGATTTAATAGTACCTAAATTCTTTTGATTGGACTTTTCATTACATGCATCTTTATACAACATATATGGATTGCCTGTTTCAATTTGTGAATCTAAGATGGCAAACCACAACTCTTGTGCTTTTACTGTTTTTCGTGCTTTGCCTTCCATTTCATATTTAGTGTACAATGCCTCAAATTCTTCGCCATAGGTATCACTTAAACCAGGGCATTCATTTGGACACATTAACGACCACTCACCATTATCTTTCACACGTTTCATGAATAAATCAGGAATCCAAAGAGCAGTAAACAAATCACGCGCTCTGATTTCTTCCTTACCCACATTTTTTCTTAAGTCTAAAAACTCAAAAATATCTGAATGCCATGGCTCAAGATAAATTGCGAAACTTCCTTTACGTTTTCCGCCACCTTGATCAACATAACGTGCTGTGTCATTAAATACGCGCAACATAGGCACAATACCATTTGATGTACCATTAGTACCTCTGATGTATGAACCTGTAGCTCTCACATTATGAATGCTCAATCCAATACCACCTGCACTTTGAGAAATTTTTGCACATTGTTTTAATGTATCATAAATGCCATCGATACTATCATCTTTCATGGTTAATAAAAAGCATGAAGACATTTGAGGTTTTGGAGTACCTGCATTGAATAAAGTTGGTGTAGCATGGGTGAACCAACGTTCACTCATTAAGTTATATGTTTCAATTGCAGCATCAATATCTTCTTTGTGAATACCAACAGCAACACGCATCAACATATGTTGTGGGCGTTCGGCAACCTTACCATTTAAACGCAATAAATACGACCTTTCTAAAGTTTTAAATCCAAAATAATCATAACCAAAATCACGGTCATAAATTATTGTTGAATCTAATATTTGTGCATTTTTTTGAATAATTTCATGCACATCTTCAGCTATCAATGGCGCATGTAGTCCTGTTTTTGGATCTACAAAATGATATAAGGCAGCCATAGTTTTTGAAAATGATTTGTTGGTACTTTTATGCAAATTGCTCACTGCAATTCTTGATGCCAACAAAGCATAATCGGGATGAGTAGTAGTTAAGGAAGCTGCAATTTCGGCTGCCAGGTTATCCAATTCGTGTGTGGTTACCCCTGCATAAATCCCTTCAATTACCTTCATGGCTACACTAACTGGATTTACGTGCTGAGGCTCTAAACCGTAACACAATTTTTGAACACGGGCAGTAATTTTATCGAACTTTACTGATTCTTTGTTACCATCACGTTTTAATACGTACATATTCTATTTATATTTTTTTGTTGATACTACTATTTTTTAGAAATCTTCTTCAAGCGAAAACACATTAGTTTCCTTAGAACCCATCACTCCACTTTTTTGGTATTCTGCAACTCTCTTTTCAAAGAAATTTGTTTTTCCTTGTAATGAGATAAGCTCCATAAAATCAAATGGATTGGTGGCATTAAAAACTTTCGCACAGCCTAAGGCAACTAACAAACGATCGGCAACAAATTCAATGTATTGACACATTAAATCAGCATTCATACCAATTAATCTTACTGGCAATGCTTCGGTCACAAATTCCTTTTCAATGCTTACTGCATCGGTAATAATTTCAGAAACTTTTTCTTTAGGCAATTGATTCACTAGTTGGCTGTATAGCAAGCATGCAAAGTCGCAATGTAAACCTTCATCACGAGAAATAAGTTCATTGCTAAATGTAAGACCTGGCATTAGTCCTCTTTTCTTTAACCAAAAAATACTACAAAAACTTCCCGAAAAAAATATACCTTCTACTGCTGCAAATGCAATTAATCGTTCAGCAAAATTACCATTACCAATCCAACGTAGTGCCCATTCAGCCTTATGCTTTACAGCTGGGATGGTTTCTATGGCATGAAACAACTTATCCTTTTCTTGGGCATCTTTAATATAGGTATCTATCAATAAAGAATAAGTTTCTGAATGAATATTTTCAATCATAATTTGATACCCGTAAAAACAGCGTGCTTCTGGATATTGCACTTCATTCATAAAATTAACCGCTAGGTTTTCATTTACGATGCCATCGCTGGCGGCAAAAAAAGCTAACACATGTTTTATAAAATGACGTTCATCATCATTTAACTTTGCTGTCCAATCATTTTGATCGCTCGAAAGATCTATTTCTTCAGCTGTCCAAAAACTAGCTTCTGCCTTTTTATACATTTCCCAAATGTCATTGTGTTTGATAGGAAAAAGTACAAAACGGTCTTTATTTTCTTGTAATATAGGTTCTGTTGACATGTTGCTTTCTTTTACTTGGTTGTTTTATGATATTTGCATCTTCAAAAATTTTAATTTCAAAACTACAAATACCCCTTTTTGAGGTCAACAAATTTTCCCCAAAAAAATGGGCTTAGCAAGTTGAAAGGATTAACAATTAATTGAAGTTATAAACATTGGCCGAAAGCCCCATTTTTATTGGACTTCAGCAAAAAGAAAAAGTTACGCCTTTAATATCAACAACAATGTGTTACTATTTTGTAAATAATTGAATTCATTTTGTTAGCAACAAATTTTGAAATCAAGTTGATTTTTTTTAAGCACCTTAAATATTGCTTTAAGTAATTTTCAGAAAAAAGTACTACAAACCTAAGCAGTGAATACTTCCAAATTTCTAATATTTTGTTGTACCTTTTCCATTAACCACATTGGCGTTGATGTGGCACCACAAATACCAACTTTTTTTGCATGAGTAAACCATTCCTTCTTTAACTCTGAGGGCTCAGAAATAAAATATGATTGTTCATTTTCGCTCTTACAAGTGTCGAAAAGCGCTTTGCCATTGGAGCTTTTTTGACCACTCACAAAAATAATAACATCATGCTGCTTTGAAAATATTTTAAGTTGTGGTTCTCTATTACTTACCTGTCGGCAAAGTGTGTCATTAGCCTCAAATGAAAGCTTAGCATCGCCTCCGGCTGCTTCAATTCTTGCTTCAATTTGTTTTTTAAGATTTAAAAAACCTTTAGTGCTTTTTGTAGTTTGAGAAAACAGTTGAATAGGTTTAGTGTAATCAATTTTATCTAAATCTGCTTCTGTCATCACAACAATAGCCTTACCTTTGGTTTGGCCTACTAATCCATTTACTTCGGCATGGCCTTCTTTCCCAAAAATTACCAATTGCCCGCCAATTTCTTCTACCTCATCAAAACCTCCTCTAACTCTATTTTGAAGTTTTAAAACTACAGGACATGAAGCATCTATTAATTCAATGTTGTTTTCAGCAGCAGTCAAGTATGTGGATGGTGGTTCACCATGAGCTCTAATCAAAACTTTGGCATTTTTCAATTCCTTTAATTGATCATGATTGATAATCTCGAGACCTTTGGCTTTCAATCTGTCTACTTCCATATTGTTGTGCACTATATCGCCTAAACAATAAAGTTTTCCTGATTCATCTAATTCATCTTCGGCCATTTGTATAGCATATACTACACCAAAGCAAAAACCCGAATTAGTATCAATATTAATATCCATCATTTAAAATTTGCAGCGCAAAAGTAAACATATTTGATGATTTAATGAGTAACAATTTGTTGTCATTGGTAAAAAATTGTACCAACTTAATTCTATTAGTTAGGCTTTAATTTTAAACCTTTTACCACAAAATATGCTCCAACGCAAATTAATATTGCAGCTGCGGCAAAAGCAGCACCTGGAAAATACACAGGCGCATTGGCTTTGGTAAACTGATAAAATAAATTGGTCATTATTAAAGGCGACAAAATGGTAGAAATACTGTTTAATGCAGTGGTCATACCCTGAAGTTCACCTTGCTCATTGGCTGGTACTCTTCCTGAAATAATTCCTTGTATCGCTGGCGGGGCAATTCCTCCTAAAGCGTAAATAAATGTAAATGCATACATCATCCACGATTGATTGGCAATTGAAAACAACACCAATCCAATAAAATACATCGTTAAACCAATATAAATTGCTTTTTCAGAGCCGAACTTTTTTTGTGTAAATTTAATTAAGCCGCCTTGTACAATTGAAATCATAACGCCTACAAATCCCAATGAATAGCCAATTTGTTTATCTGTCCAATGATACACAAACTTAGTATAAAATGGCCAAATAGCTGGCATCACCTGCCCTGCTAGATACAACATGAACATGCCAAAAATTAAGGTGCGTATATGTTTACTTCTTTTTAATTGAATAAATGCCCCAAAAGGATTAGCTCGTTTTATATCAAATGATCTTTTATTTTCGGGCTTCAATGTTTCGGGCAGTATAAAAAATCCATATAAAAAGTTTATTAATGATAAAGCAGCGGCAGCCACAAAAGGTGCTCTGCTTCCATATTCGCTGAATATACCACCAATAACAGGACCTATAATAAATCCTAAACCAAAGGCTGCTCCCATTAAACCAAAATTTTGCGCACGTTTTTCGGGTTCACTTACATCAGCTATACAAGCAAAAGCTGTTGTAAAACTTGCACCACAAACTCCTGCAATAATTCTTCCAAGAAAAAGTAAAGGAAGTGTATTGGCAAAAGTTAAAAATAAATAATCAATACCCAAACCAAGTAATGAAATCAACAATACCGGCCTCCTTCCAAATCTGTCGCTAATACCCCCTAAAAAAGGAGAAAACAAGAATTGCATTAATGCATAACAAGTCATCATCCAACCACTGTAAGTTGTAGCTTCGTTAATACTCACATGTGATACTTCTGTAACGATAGTGGCTGCAACAGGAAAAATTATTCCAATGCCAATACAATCAATGAGCACTGTAATGAATACAAATAAAATGGGATTTTTAGTTTTCATATTTGCCAATGAAAACAATTTATTCAACAGGAATCAGCAGCATATCGGCAATAAGTTTAAGCACAAAGTCCAATTGTTGCTGTGGATTTAAATCACTATTATCAAGATCTATCGCATCGTGCGCTTTTACTAATGGGTTCTCTTTTCTGGTGGTATCTTCTAAATCTCTCTCGCGCAAATTCTTTTTAACATCTTCCTCGCTAATCATTGTGCCTTTGCTATGCAATTCATCAAAACGTCTTTGCACGCGCACTTCAATATCGGCAGTCATAAAAAGTTTCAATTCAGCATTAGGAAAAACAGCTGTGCCAATATCTCTACCTTCCATTACAACGCCTTTGCTTTTTCCCATTTGTTTTTGCAAAGCCACCATTTTTTGACGCACTTCCTTAAAAGTACTTACCTTGCTAACATTTTCGGAAACAGGCATTTGCCTTATTTCCTTTTCTACATTTTCATCATTAAGATATGCTTCACTAAAACCTAAATTAGGATTGTATTTAAAGGTAATATTTATAAAATCGAGTTGTTCAACTAATTTTTCATGATCAATAGGTTCATGTTGTTTTACTAAACCACAACGCATTAAATGCAATGTAGTACAGCGATACATAGCACCTGTATCAACATATTTATAACCCAATTTAGCCGCTAAAGCCTTAGCCAGCGTGCTTTTTCCACATGATGAATATCCATCTATAGCAATGGTTATTTGTTTCAAAATAGCTTAATTTGGGATGAGTAATTCTCTACGCAAATTAAGGGAAGTTTTTTGAAACTTGAATGATTAAATTGTAAAAATCTTATTTATTTTCAAGTTTTAGTTTTAAGGTGTTGGGGTAGATGTTTTCTTCTTAAAATCATGTAAATTCATACTCAAAGAAAACAAATCTGTCCCTCCAGCTAAGTGATAAAATGAATGGCTGTAACCAATTATAAATTTTGATAATTTTATACCCGCTCCCACTGCGAAACCACTTAAACCTGTACGTGAACTAACAACCAAATCTTTTCTTTTGTTATAATTATAACTAAATCTGAGATTAAAATTTTTTGTAATTAAAAACTCAGCACCTAAAACAAAATGTCGCAATAAGTTTTCACCAATTTTTTTATTAGGAGGAATTATTTGATTTGTAGTAGGGTCAATTTTTGTTTCATTTATTGAATCAGTATATGTTAACTTATACTTTTGCAAATTGGTGGCAATTAAATTGAACCTTAAAGGAACATGCTTTAGTTTTTGGCTAAGTCCAAGCTCCACATTTAAAGGAATAGGCTCTCTATTTGCATTGGTGTAGGGTGTTAATTGAAATCCAATATTTCTTGCTAAAAATGTTGCTGTAAATAATTTGTTTGGATGAATAAATGCTCCTGAAATATCAATACCTAAACCAAAAGAATTATAGTTTGAAATGGATGAGTAAATAGGTTTAAAATTTGCTCCAACAGAGAAAACTGAATCTATTTTTTTTCCCCAACCCAGGTTGAATGCATATTCGCCCCCTGTAAAAGTTCCAGTTTGAAGCGATGTTTCATCAGCCTCTATAAATTTACCATAGTTAATATACTGCATGCCAGCCGAAAATGTTCCAAACTTTTCGTGATGATAACCATAGCCTACCATGCCATAATTAATTCCCGAAACAAAATTGAGGTAGTTTAATGATAATTGGTTATGCATTTCTTTATTAAGCATTGATGGATTTATAAGCCCAATATTTAAATCATGATCTCTTACTGCTGGTGCATAGCCTCCTAGAGCTGCAATTCGGGCATTTGGTATCAAATTTAAAAAATTATACACTGTATTTCCTCCTGTTTGGGCCTTTAATGAAGCAAATCCTATTAACTGCAAAAGGAAAATTGCATATATTTTTTTATTGGAGAATTTAGTTAACATTTTCTTAATAGCCTGGATGTAAATATTTTTGCAAATAAACAAATCATTATTGAATTTTCGATAAAAGATAAAAAAGCTTTCTTTTGCTTAAAAATTAACCTATTCGATAACGAAATTCAACATTAATTATTGTTGCAATTTAAAGCTAAATCAACTATGATAATAAATATTAAGAAAATTGAGTCTCATTTATTGCAACAATTACTTATTACAGGTGAAATGTCAGAAGTAATTAATAATATTCGCTGGCAAAAGTATATAAATACGTCATTAACTACCCTAGGTATTGCAACAGCAAAACAACGGCAATTAGCTAAACTAGGTTTTACTGAAATGAGCCAATTACCCTTTGAAACAAAAGTGGAAATTTTTGGAAAACTGTTCAAAGAAAGCCAAATATTCGAAATTAAAAATCAATGCCTCTACTTTCTTGATTTAAACAAACAAAAAAAACTTGGGATTGAACATTGGCCATTAATAAAAGAATGGGTCAACTTTGTTGACAATTGGGCACATTCCGATGGATTATCTTCAGTTTTTTCGCTTGTTATGCAATATCATTTAGATGATTTATATCAACAACTTTTATTATGGAATAAAAGTAAAAATAAATGGGAAAGAAGACAATCAGTGGTTTGCCTTTTTTATTACAGTAAAACACGTAAAGAATTCCTTCCTTTTGAACAAAGTTCTAATTTAATTCTGAATTTATTGAATGACAAGGAATATTATGTGCAAAAGGGTATTGGCTGGGCTTTACGTGAATCATCCAATATTTATTACGATTACACATATGATTTCATACTGCAGCATTTGCACCAATTAAAACCTGCTGCTTACAGCGCTGCTATTGAAAAATTAATGCCAAATCATAAAGAACAAATAAGACTTTTGCGCAAAAAAAAATCCACCTTTTAGGGGTGGATTCTTTTTGGATGATAAAAATATTTATGCAGCTAATTGTACATTAACAGCGTTTAAACCTCTTTTACCTTCTTTAACTTCAAAGCTTACCTCGTCTCCGTCACGGATTTCCTGCTTTAAACCTGTAGCGTGAACAAAAATGTCCTCACCTGTTTCATTGTCACAAATAAATCCAAAACCTTTGGAGTAATTGTAAAACTTTACTTTACCTTTTTTCATTGTACTTTAATTTACTTTTAATTAATAATGGTACAAAGGTAATATAATTATCTGAAGTTTCTCAAAGCCGCTAAAAATAAATGGAGATATAGCCATTTTATATATTTTTTGGATCTCTATTTTGATTTGAAAATTTTTGATATTGAATTAAAGAATGCTCAGACAGTAAGATATCAAGCCAGAATTGGGAACAATAAAGTCAAGAATTATTTAAAAGAATGAAGCCAATAAAATTATTTTTTTAGGCAATATAAATTATACCCAAATTAATCAATAAGAGATTTAAAAATCGAACTACTTGATTTATACCGATTTGATATTTGTAGTAGATCAAACAAA
>DAORKI010000121.1:0-10070 GCA_035439485.1 Bacteroidia bacterium | reverse complement strand
TCCAATAGGCCTATAGGAATTGGACTTTTTGAGGGACGACTAACTACCTAATATGAAGAAATGAAATATTTTTATAATGATGCTCATCGCAAACATATACATAATTTAAACAAGGGCTTTAATAGATTTGCATAAAATGATGATGTTATACCGATGTGAAATAAGTAATAGCCCAAATTTACTTCACTAAATTTGTGCTAAACTTCTTACCTATCGGCATTTACCACTGTAAGAATTATAAATTATACCAATAATTTATAATTCACATTGGTATTACTTGCAAAACTGCTCCATAATAGGAATTACAGCCCTATATCCCGATTTTTTGGCTTTCTGAAGATCACTGCAAGCACCTTCTTTATCGTTTAATTTTATTTTAGCTTGTGCTCTCAAAGCAAAGGCTTTGCCATTATCATTGTCATTTTCCAAGGCTTTATCACAATCTTTAATTACTCCTTGATAGTCTTCAAGAAAAAATTTGCACTCTCCTCTGCTATAAAAAACTTCAGCATCACTTGGTCTGAATCTTAATATTCTAGTAAAATAGTTGGCAGCGGTTCTATATGTTTTTTGTTTGTATTTAATTTCTGCTAAATTTTCCCAGGCTTCTTCAGCATCTCTGCTGTTGGGGCTCAATTGTGTGACTTTTAAAAAATCTTGTTCTGCGGCCTCATATTCTTTCATATTCATAAAGGTTTTTGCTCTCTCAACATAAACAAAAACGTCATTGGTATCTAAATTTCTTGCAATGGTAAAATCGCTAATAGCCCCTTTAAAATCATCCATTGCATCTTTAGCCAATCCTCTATAAATGTATGCATCAGTCATTTTATTATCATACTCTATGGCAAATGAAAATTGTTCAATTGCTGCTTGATAATTTTTTTTACGATAATGTTTAATGCCGCTATCTTTGAACTGCTGGGCATTGTGTTGCGCAATTGCAACAATTGAAAACGAAAATAAAATTAATAAAAGGTAACTTTTTTTCATGAATTTCGTTTGTTAGTCGTGATAACTTTAACGAATTAAGAAAAAATATTTTTAGTTTCCAAATTAAAATGGACTAGAAAGAGATTTTGTACGATTAAAGCGGTAAAATAAGTCATTATATATTTCCTGCTCACTCAAATAATAGATTTGATAGCCTTTTAGAACATAATTCTCCATTATTTTTGGGCTTAAATAAAAGGCAAATTTTACCATACTGTTTTTTTCTGAATCCATTTGTTGAATTAATATTTGATTGAACCACCAACCGCAAATGATGATGGTAGGATAATTAATTCTTTTGACATCTTGAAGTACTTTCGAAGTATAGTTAAGCTTGTTTAATCTTTTGGAATAATCATTTTGTATTGGTCCGCTTAATAAATCAAAAAATATTTCTTGGCCAGCTATATTTTTTTTTATGGCCATGGAAGAGTATTTCGCACCTCTGTAACTATCAGAAATATTAATACTCATAAAAAAAGAAGAAAAAATTAGCATTATGCAAAACAAAGTAAAGCTTGTGTTTGATAAAAACCTAAACAACCATAAAATTCCGAATGGAATCAACAGCATCAAATAGGCCGATTTTTGGGGCAACATGAAATAAGAAAATAGTTGAATTATTAATAATGAATAAAAAAATGTGTTACCTTGATTCATATTTATGCTAAGTGCTCTATTTTTTAACTGTTTTATCAATACAAAAAATAGTGTGATAATTGCCGGTAATCCAATAACACCAATAGTAGCCTTAAAAATTATTTTAGGAAAGTTTGGATAAGGAAATTGATCTGAGTAGGAGAAAAATTTTAGGCCATAAACTTGGATTATTGGGATAAAACATAGTAATGAGCTGATGCAAAAAATAATACTGAAAGCAATCCATTGTTTAAAAAACCGTTGATTATTGTTTTCATAAAATATCCAAATTAAATATGGTATAAATAATACAGCAGAGTTAATGCGACAACCTACAGCTAGGCCCAATAATAATGCAGCCCATGTTATTTTTTTTGAAATTAAAAAATAAAAGGAAGATAGTGCAAACATTAAAGCCCATAAGTAATCTATTGTGCAGGTGCTATTAATGTATACCACTGGTGTAAATACAAATGCCAATGATGCTAATAGCGATTGTTTTACGAACAGTTTTTTAGCGATAAAAAAAAACAAAATGAAACATACCACACTACATAGAGCTGAAAATAAATTAAATAACCATGCTCCATGTCCCCAAAAAAGGCTGTAAATAAATTCATTTACAGGATGTCCAGGAAGTCTTGATGCTTCCATAACTCCATATAATTGAGTGTGATAGGCAGCCACAGCTATCCCCCAACTATCTTCTTCAACTCCATATCCAGCATCTAAAAAAGGGAGTCTCGATAAAAGTACAATACAAGCAAAAAGCGATAGAATCAGGTTTTCCCTTGATCTTAATAAACTCATGTAATAGCGTGTAAATTAATCACTTTTTTTGACTACCAATTGCAAAGTATTTCGACTTCTTTGCTCCAATAGTACTTCTTTTCCAAGCATTATTTTTTCAATTGCCTTTTGATTATAGTGTCTAATTGTATATAAATCAATTCCTTCGTTATAGCGAACAAAAAAATCGGATGACAGCAGATCAATTAATATGTTTTTTTTGGAAAAGTTGTCAATACAAATTGAAAAGCTTAAGGCTGAATTTTGCATTAGGTTTACCTTTATTCTGAGTGATGCTAAAGCACCAAATATTTTACTAATACTGTCCTCTACGATAAACGAGAAGTCTTTGCCCGAAAGGCTTAATAACAGTTGATCTGGTTTATGAATAAAGCATGCTTGCACATTTTGAGCAAGAGTGTCATTTATTTCGGTTCCTGTTTCATGATAATTAATAAAACTTCTCACGTAAAGTGGAATATGTTTATTTTGAATGGGCTTTATTGTTTTTGGATGTATAACTGTTGCTCCGTAATAAGTTAACTCAACAGCATCATGATAGGTTAAATGTGGTAACAACACTGCATCATTAAATTTTTTTGGATCAGCATTCATAACTCCTGCTACATCTTTCCAAATGGTAACTTGTTCAGCATTGCATAAATAAGCAATAATACTTGCTGTATAATCAGAACCTTCTCGACCTAAAGTTGTGGTAAAATTTTCTGACGTTCCTCCTATAAATCCTTGGGTTATGCAGATAAGATCCTTTTTAAAATAATTATCCATGTTTAAATCAAAAAGCGATTGTGTTGTATTCCAATCAACTTTTGCTTCACGATAATTATTGTCTGTTCTCATAAAATCTCTTACATCAATCCATGTATTATTAACACCTATATAATTTAAAAAATGACTAATTATTTTTGTTGATAAAATTTCACCCAAGCTTACTACTTGATCATAGGTGTGATCATATGGTTGAGCAGGTATTTCATCAAGCATCCAATCAAGTTCTACAAAAGCATTATGTATTTCGTTGAAAACTATATGGTTAGGATCTTTAAATAACTCATTTAGAATTTCAAAATGATACGATTTAATTTTAACTAAAATGCTTTTTGCAGTTTGTATATCATGATAAAGTGAATTTGTGAATTCTTCTAATGCATTTGTTGTTTTGCCCATTGCAGAAATTACCACAAATAATTTCTCGTTTTTATATTCACTTAAAATAGTAGCAACATTTTTAACAGAAGCAGCATCTTTAACCGATGCTCCACCAAATTTAAATACTTTCATAAGTATCAACAATTTTCATTTTTATAGCAAAAACACATGAACAACATCGCAATATTAAGGCATTTTTATGAGAACCGTTCTAAAAAAACAACAATTTAGCGATATAATTTTTTGGTGTATTTTTACCATGTTGTTATTCGTAAAAAATTAATTTAAGCTTGATGGTAAAGAAAAAAATATTAACCGTTGTGGGAGCCAGGCCTCAGTTTATAAAATGTGCAGCCTTGAGTAAAGAGGTTCGAAAGTATTTCACTGAAATTATAGTACATACCGGTCAACATTATGATAAAAACTTATCAGAAGATTTTTTTACAGAATTAAATATTCCAAGTCCTGACTATAATTTAAATGCTATTTCAGAAAATGGAGTTTTACAAATTGCTGATATAATGGTAAAATTAAACAAGGTGGTGCTGGCTGAAAAACCTGATTGTATTATAGTGTTTGGTGACACCAATAGCACAGCTGCAGCATCAATTGTTGCTGCAAAAAATCAAATTAAGCTTGCACATGTTGAAGCTGGTATGCGTGAGTTTGATAAAAGTATTCCTGAGGAAACAAATAAACTTATTACTGATATTTTGGCTGACTATTATTTTTGTGCTACTCCCACAGCATTAAAGTGGCTTAGTGAAATGGGAATCTCCAACAATGTATTTCATACCGGAGATATCATGATTGATCTAATAGAGCTTTTCAGACAAAATATTGAATTAAATAACTCAATTTTAAATCGATTTCGATTAAATCAAAAGCAGTATATTTTTGCCACTTGTCATAGAGCAGCTAATACAGAAAACAAGAATAACTTGAAAGAAATATTGAGTGGATTATCTCAAATTAATATACCAATAGTTTTACCTCTGCATCCAAGAACAAAAAAGGCAATTGAGCATTTTGAGCTTTCTGAATACTTATCATCAAAGAACATAATTGTTTGTGAGCCGCTGGGGTATGTTGATACACAAACTTTAATAATGAACGCCCATATGGTAATTACTGATTCGGGTGGTGTTACAAAAGAGTGTTATTATCACAAAGTACCAGGAATTTTAACTGATACCCAAACCGAATGGATAGAAACTGTAAGCGAGGGATGGAACGTACAAGTAGGACCTGTTGCTCATAAAATTGTGAGTGCATTTAATAATTGCAAGATTCCAAATGAACAGCATAGTGTGCTTGGTAAAGGAGATGCATCAAAAAAAATAGCAGCGCATTTAAATGCATTATTAAATTAATTTTTATTTGAAATTTAATAGTTTTAAAGAGTTTGCTACATTTGAATTTTAAATAGATATAGATTTGACTTTATGCCAGGGGAGAAAAAAACTAAAATTCTTATACTGAGTTACTTCTTTCCACCGTGCAATATTACTGCTTCTCAGCGTGCTTTAAGCTGGGCAAAATACCTTGGCGAATTTGGTTTTTACCCTATTGTTATCACCCGAAATTGGGAAAGACCAGTGCATTACCCTACGGATTTGCATCATGATACCCATCAAACAGTTATTCATCAAAAATTTGGAACTTTTGAGGTGTATTACCTTCCATATAAACAATCGTTTAGAGATAAATTGTATACGCGAAAAGGAAGGTCAAAATTTCCATTGCTGCGTCAGTTGCTTACTTTTTGGGAATTAGTAATGCAAAACTTTGTTGATTTTGTTATTCCATTTCGCAATTTTTACTCTTTCACAAAGCAATTTCTAAAGAAAAATGATGATGTAAACTTAATGGTAGTAACAGCAAATCCATATGTTTTATTTAAGTTTGCTTATCGTTTAAAAAAAGATTTTAATAGAATAAAGTGGATAGCTGATTATCGCGATGACTGGAATACTAGAACAGAATCTCATTGGTATAATAATTATCCAATAATCAGCAAAATTACTTCAAAAATTGAGCGAAATTCTGAACTAAAATGGACGTCAAACGCTTCCTTAATAACATCAGTTTCTGAGTTAAACACTGAAAAAATAAGTTCTTTTCTTAACAAAAAAGGGGTTACTATTTACAATGGGTTTATACCCGAAGATTTTGAACAATTCAGCAAAACAAAATTGTTCGATGACTTTAATATCACTTTTAATGGAACAATGATAGAAATGCAGGAAATCGTTATTTTTATTAGTGCTCTAAAAAGAATTATTACTGATTTTAAAGGAAAAGCAAACATCAAAATTAACTTTATTGGAACAGGCTATGATATCTATCAAGAGATGAAAATAAAATCCTTGATGGAGGGTTTTGAAAAAAATTTACATATCACACATCGGGTTCCACGCAAAAAGGTAATTGAAGTTCAAATGCGCTCTCATGTTCTTTTGCTTGTGGCTTATGGACAGGTAAAAGGGGTAACAGGAACCAAAACATTCGATTATTTGGCAACTCGAAAACCAATCATCTTATGCCCCTCCGATAATGATGTATTAGCGCGCATCATTACCGAAACAGGCCAAGGAATAATTTGTAATACTGAACATGAATCCTATATTGCAATTAAGAATATTCTTGAAGCATGGCTTCATGGGCATGAGTTTCCAATGCATCTAAATGAGCAGGCAATAAATTTTTACACAAGAAAAAAGCAAAGTGAGATTCTAGCTAATCAACTTAAACGTTTGGTGTAATTAGTTGATTTTTTAGTTTATATTTGCCACATATTGATTAAATAATTACTATGAAAAGAAAGTTTTTACTTCTTATCTTATGTTTTAGTGTTGCTTTTGTGTTTGCTCAAACTAGCCCCACCTCTTTTGATTTGAGCACTGGTACCTATACATTTTTACAATGGGATAGTTCATCTACAATTAACCCAGCAGGTACCTATCCTTCAAATATGAAATTTCATACACTAGGCACACAAAATCCAGATGAAAATACACCTGCTAATGGAGACTGGGCTTGTGCTTACGATTTAAATACGGGCTGTTTTATTAAGGGCTTGGCTCAACAAGGATTTGGATTTAGAAACATTGGCAACAGCCAAACAGCATCATGTATGAGCAATGGAACAGGCACCAACATTTATGTGGGAGATGCTACTATAGCTTTAAACACTACATCTTGTGAAAACATTTCTGTGTCGTGGATTGGGCGTATGATTTCGAATTTCACTTATTCTGACTCAACACCTGTGTCTAGATTCTACAGTATTGCATGTCAATATAGAATTGGCAGTAGCGGTACGTTCACCAATGTACCAGGAAATTATTTATTTACATGCAATAGCGACTCTGTTACTTATAAATTAGTTGGAACAGCCGACACATTAGTTTCTATTTTGCCAGATACTTGTAATAACCAGCCAATGGTAGAAATAAGATGGATATATCATCAAACAGCTCAAAATTCAGGTGGTCCTCGTCCTGTATTAGCTGTAGATGACATAAATATAACTAGAGATATTGTTACCGAAACATATAAACCAACAATTGTAAAAAAAGCACTTTCTATTTATCCAAATCCAAATCTTGGGGGGAAAGTAAACTTAAACAAAACATGCAGCTTTGTTGTTGTTGATATGCTTGGACATACTGTTGGAAAAGTAACAAATGGCAAAGAATATAACACTGACAATTTAACCAAAGGGGCTTATTTTATTAAAACAAACGAAGGAGAAATTGTTAAGTTTTTAAGACAATAAACACAATAATTTATTAACCAAAAGCAACTGAAATGAGTACTAATACTTGGCGCATATTGCTTTTTTTAGGTTTGACTCCCTTTTTTAGTTCCTGTTTAAAAAAACAAACAGCATCACCAGTGCCAGCTATTGAGTTTAAAAGTTTCATAGCAAACAAAGATACAGCAGAACTTTATATCAATTTTATAGATGGTGATGGAGATATTGGTTTAACACAAAATGATACTGTGGCTCCTAATAATTACAACTGCTTTATTACATACATAGAAAAACAAATGGGAGTATGGGTAAAACGTGAACTACCAATTGATTTTAATTATCGCATTCCTATTGTGAATACCTCAAATAAAAAGAAAACAATTAAAGGAGAAATTAAAATAGCCATAAAACCATTTTATTATGATCCTTTCTCTCAATTTGACACCATTAAATATGAACTATATATAGTTGATAGGGCTTTGAATAAGAGCAATGTGATAAGCACTAGAGAAATAATTACACCCTAACTGAATTATCAATAAATGTTAAAAACAATAATCCAACAAATTTGTTTGCATAATTGCAGTTAACATAAAAAATTACAATACATGGATATTAAACCTGGCCCCCTTCTTTCCACTATTGAAATCCCAGAGGATTTAAAAAAGTTAAAAGAAGACCAATTACCTCAACTTTGTGATGAATTAAGGCAATTTATTATTGATATTGTTTCAGTAAAAGGGGGGCATTTTGGAGCAAGCTTAGGGGTTGTTGAATTAACAGTAGCGCTTCATTATATTTTTAACACACCATATGATCAATTGGTTTGGGATGTAGGCCACCAAGCCTATGGACATAAAATTATTACGGGTAGAAAAAATGTATTTCACACCAACAGAGTTTACAAAGGCATTAGTGGTTTCCCAAAGAGAAAAGAAAGTATTTACGATACTTTTGGAGTAGGACATTCAAGCACCTCCATTTCTGCAGCTTTAGGAATGGCAGTGGCAAGCAGGTTTAAAGGAGAAAAGGACCGTCAACATATTGCAGTTATTGGAGACGGAGCAATGACTGCTGGCTTGGCTTTTGAAGGGTTGAATCATGGAGGGGTTGAAAATAGCAATTTACTTGTGGTTTTGAACGATAATTGTATGAGTATTGACCCTAATGTTGGCGCTTTAAAGGAATATTTAACTGATATTACAACATCACATACCTATAACAAGGTAAAAGACGAAGTATGGAAATTGTTAGGGAAAATAAGCAAGTTTGGCCCCAACGCACAAGAAATAGCTTCAAAAATTGAAAATGGGATAAAAGCTACCATGCTCAAACAAAGTAATTTATTTGAGTCATTAAAATTCAGATATTTTGGGCCTGTTGATGGACACGATGTAGTGCGTTTGGCCAAAATTATGGAGGATTTAAAGGACATACCAGGGCCAAAAATATTGCATTGTTTAACCGTAAAAGGCAAGGGGTATAAATTTTCAGAAGAAGGGAATCAAACAGTTTGGCACTCGCCAGGTTTGTTTAATAAAGACACAGGTGAAATTGTAAAAGTTATTCCTGCTCAACCACAACCGCCACGCTATCAGGATGTTTTTGGACACACTATTGTTGAACTTGCTGAAAAGAATAGTAAAATTATGGGCATTACACCTGCTATGCCATCGGGTTGTTCCTTAAATATTATGATGAAAGCTATGCCTGATAGGGCTTTTGACGTTGGAATAGCTGAGCAGCATGCAGTTACTTTTTCTGCTGGATTAGCAACACAAGGGATGATCCCTTTTTGTAACATATATTCATCGTTTATGCAAAGAGCCTATGACCAAGTTGTGCATGATGTGGCATTGCAAAATTTAAATGTTGTATTTTGCCTAGATAGAGGAGGATTAGCTGGTTCTGACGGAGCAACTCATCACGGTGCTTATGATTTGGCATATATGCGTTGTATTCCCAATATCACAGTTTCGGCTCCAATGAATGAAGAAGAGTTAAGGAACTTAATGTATACAGCACAACAAGATAATATGGGTGCATTTGTAATTCGATACCCAAGAGGAAATGGTGTTATGACTGATTGGAAAAAACCTATGAAAGTTATTGCTGTTGGTAAAGGAAGAAAAATAAAAGAGGGGAAAGATATAGCCATATTAACCATAGGGCATATTGGTAATTTAGCCATTGAAGCATGCCATAATTTGGCTAAACAAGGAATAGATGCAGCACATTACGACATGCGTTTTGCAAAACCAATTGATGAAATGTTGTTGCACGAAGTGTTTTCAAAATTCGATAAGGTAATTACTGTTGAAGATGGATGTATTGTTGGTGGAATGGGTAGTGCAGTTGTTGAATTTATGTCATCAAATGGTTACACAGCACAGGTTAAAAGATTAGGAATCCCTGATAGGTTTATTGATCATGGGGAGCAAAAAGAACTTTATGCCGAGTGTGGTTATGATGCCCAAGGAATCTATAATTGCGCAATTGAGTTAATTGCGGAGAAAAAAAATGCTATGGTGAGTTAAGAAAACTCATTTTATAAAGGTTGCAAATAAATGAATGAACTTCCAAATTGTAATAGGTTGAAGAATTTCTGTTATTTAACAATCAACGATATTTAGCAAAGCTTCATTTTGTGAGCTTCAAAACATAAAAAATTTCCATAAAAAAAAGCGACACCAATTAGTATCGCTTTATTAGTAGCGGG
>DAORKI010000120.1:6598-10342 GCA_035439485.1 Bacteroidia bacterium | reverse complement strand
AAAAAAAGCGACACCAATTAGTATCGCTTTATTAGTAGCGGGGGCCCGACTCGAACGGACGACCTTTGGGTTATGAGCCCAACGAGCTACCAACTGCTCCACCCCGCAATATGTCATTAATTTGAACTTTTGAACTTTCTGGCTTTTATTTATTGGTATTTTAAAAGCGGGTGCAAATGTAGACTTATTATTCCTTAATTCAAAATAAATGTCATACTTTGAATTACATTAAGTACAAATAGCTTAGAAACAAGCTTATAGCTTTATAAACAAGAATCAAAGCTTAAAAATAAAGGCTTATTAATAACTTGTTGTCGATAAAATTGGTGGTATCACCAAAAATTCAAGGTACTTTATAGTAATTTTCATTAATTTTGTGGGCTTAAAGTGTGGCTTAATACATTAAATAAATAATTTTAATTGCTTATTTTAAGATATTATCGAAACCATAAATTAAAAATTGCGTAAGGCGATTAAAGTTTTTAACAAAAAGTTAACATTTCATTCAATGAAAAGATTTTATTCCAACTTTCTAGAATTTAGAAACATTAGAGCACAATTAAAAAAGCGTATGAATGTAAGAACTGCATTTTTTTTGGTGTTACTGATTACAAATGTTTTAAAAGTTAATGCATTAAATGTGTTTTCAGTAGCTTCTGGAAACTGGAGTTCAACATCAACTTGGTCAAACACCTCAGGAGGTGCCCCAGGAGCAGCTGTTCCCATTGCTGGAGATGATGTATTTATTGAGGCTGGATTAACAGTAACCCTAGATGTAAATTCGGCAACAAGCCTCAATAGCTTAAACATTAGTGCAGGTAGTACACTTCTCACCACTTCCAACTTTACACTTAATTCAACTACAGTCAACTTAAACGGCACATACAACAATGGGAGCATTGGAACTATTACCGTTGCAAGTTTTAATGTTAATAGCGGTGGAAATTATACCCATAATATCAATGGAGGAACTATTCCAACAGCTACATGGAACAACGCTTCAATACTTAACATTACTGGAGTTACAACTAACTCACCAGCAGGACTTGGTCAAGCTTTTGGACATGTATTTTGGAATAGCACTTCTCAAACAGGTATAAATTTAAGCTGTTCTAGTTTGTTAAATATAAATGGTAATTTCTCTATTCAGTCAACAGGAAGTGGATCTTTGTTTGTGGCAGGTGGCGCGCCTTTAACAATGTCAATAGGAGGTGACTTAATTTTTTCAGGAGGAATTTTAAGTGGATCCATAGGTGGTGCTGGAAATAACTTAACCATCAATTTATCTGGTAATTTTTCACAAACAGGTGGAACTTTTAATTTGGGCTCAGGACTAGGAATTACCTCATTAAATATAGTTGGAAATTTTTCTCAAACAGGGGGAACCATCACCGAACTTGGAACAGCTACTAACAATATCATTCAATTTACCTCTGGAACAACGCATAATTATACAAGTGGGGGTACAGTTTCTAATGAAATAAATTTTAATGTTGTAAGCGGAAACACCCTACAAATGGCTGCATCAACAACCATTGTTAGTGGAGCGGGTACATTTACAGTATCAAGTGGTGCCACATTAGGAATAACTTCAACCGATGGTATTGTAAATGTTGGAACAGCACTTGGAAATATTCAAACTACGGGAGGAAGAGTTTATTCCGCTGGAGCAAATTATATTTATAATGGAAGTGCCAATCAGTCTGCTGGATCTGGTTTAACTCAAAATAATGCAGGTAGTATTACAATCAATAATACAGGGAACATTATTTCATTGTCAGCAAATACAACACATACTGGGAATTTGAATATTATAGCTGGTACATTGGATTTAAACAACTTTAACCATACAGCTGGTAGTTTATCAGGCACAGGTACTATCACCAATTCGGTGGCAAGTTCTAGGTTATTGACCATTGGAGGTGACAATACCAACACAAGCTTTAGTGGAATAATACAAAACGGCTCTGGTACAGTATCATTAACAAAAACAGGCACAGGAACACAAGTATTATCAGGTATAAACACTTACACCGGTGTTACAACCATTAGTGATGGAGCATTAAGTGTATCTAGTATTGGAAATGGAGGTGTTGCAGGAAATTTGGGTCAAGCAACAAATGCTGCTGCAAATTGGGTAATGAATGGAGGAACATTGCTATACACAGGTGCTACAGCCTCTACTGATCGAAATTTTACACTTGGAAATGGTAGCATATCAACATTTAATATAAGCGCTAACACCTTAACCATTTCGGGTTCCAGCGCTGCAACAACAGGTGGATACGTTAAATCAGGTGCTGGTACCTTGGTTATGAGTGGTGCAAATGCCTACACAGGTTCAACTACATTGAATGCAGGGGTTTTGAGCGTTGCAACCATTGGAAACGGTGGGGTATCGGGTAATTTAGGTGCCGCAGCCGCAGCCTCTGGAAATATTGTTTTAGGAGGTGGAACACTTGAATATACAGGCGCAACAGCAACAACAAATAGAGGTATAACTTTAACGAATGCAACAACTTCAATTATTGACATCACAACCAATCAATTAACAATTTCTGGGGCATTTGCAGCTTCTTCTGGTGCATTCATTAAAAACGGTGCAGGAACACTTACTTTATCAGGTGCAAATGCTTTTACAGGAGGAGTAACCTTAAACAACGGAACTTTAAATGTTAATAATGCCAATGCTTTAGGGGCTGTTACAAGCACTTTTACCATTAATGGTGGAGTAATTGACAATACAACTGGGGCTACAATAACAACAATTAATTATCCAATTCAAATTAATGCAGATTTTGCATTTACTGGAACAAGAAATTTAAATTTCGGCACCGGTTCAACTTTAATAAGTGGAAATAGGACAATTACTGCCAATGCGCAGACACTGACATTTGGTGGAATTATTGCGTCTCCTGCATCTTCAATAATTAAAACAGGGGCAGGAACCATTTCCTTTGGTGCCAATGCTGTCAGCTTAAATAATCTGACTGTTTCTGCCGGTACATTAATCTCAACATCTGGAATTTTAACTATTGCCAATGCATTCAGTAATAGCGCAATATTTACTCATAATAATGGATCTGTAACATTCAGTGGTACTGGTAGCATTGGGGGTTCAAATACTACAACATTTAATAATTTAAACTTAAATGGAACAACCAACGTGATTACCAATGGTATTGTAAATGGTACATTAAATATGAATGAAGGATCCTCATTATCGGCAGGAGGATTTACATATGGTGCTGCGGGTACTTTAGCCTACAATGGCACCACAGGCTTTACAACTACTTCTGGCGAGTTTCCTGCTGTTTCAGGGCCTTTTAACTTAATAATTAACAATTCTGGAAATATTAATTTACATGCTGCAAGAACGATAAATGGAACCTTAAATTTAAATGGAGGAGTTTTTGTACTTTCGGGAAATAATTTCACAGTTAATAATACAACTGCAGCAGCAATAACTACCAGTGCTTCATTTGGTGCAACCACCATGGTTAGAGCAGATGGTGTAGGACAATTATTAAGAGCTATTGCCACAGCTGGACTTCCTATAACCTATTTATTTCCAGTAGGTGAGGCAACTGGAACTGTTGAATATAGTCCTATTTCATTGACTTTTTCTGCAAATAGCATTGCCAGAAACATTGGTGTTAGGGTAGTACAATCTAACCATCCACAATTAAACAATTTACCTGCTCAATCTGATTATATAAGTAGATACTGGCCAATAAGCAATAG
>DAORKI010000120.1:0-6498 GCA_035439485.1 Bacteroidia bacterium | reverse complement strand
GTTTGGGGAACCGCGACTAATTGGACTCCAAATCGCACTACTCCATCAGTTAATGATATCTTAGTGTTTAATACTGGAACCAGTACAACAGCCACGGCTGTTCCAACACAAACAGTTGGGAAAATATTAGTAAGCAATAATACCACCATAAATTTACAAAGCGCAGGAGTTGTGAATTTAACAATTAGTGGAGGAAATAGTAATGACTTAGTAATTGCAACAGGAAGTACTTTACAAATAAATAGCGCAAACGCAATAACATTAGCTTATATTAATTCATGTTCAGCTGATATTTCGGGGACCTTAAGTTTAACAGGGGCAGGAGCATCCAACACTTATAACAGTGCAAATTCAGTTACCACTGTTGCTGGAAGTATTAATAATTTTGGCATTGTAACAAGCACTTTGAGTAACTTAATTTTTAATTCAAGTTCTAATTATCGCCATAACTACACTACATCTCCTGGTACTATTCCTACAGCAACATGGCATGTTGCATCAAATTGTATCATACAAGGATATACCACTGGAGGAGGAGGTAATTTTACACCATTAGGCTTGGCTCAAAGCTTTGGAAATTTTACTTGGAACTGCACTTCACAATCAAATAGTGCTCAATTGGCTGGAAATTTAACTTCTGTAAACGGAAACTTTACAATAACATCAAGTGGGGCAGGGGCTGCCCAAGTTAGATTATCAAGTAATACTACGCAAACGATTAATATTGGAGGAAACTTTAATATTAATGGAGGGCAACTTTCTCTGTCGCTCAATAATGGAGGAAGCACCACTGTAAATATTGGAGGGAGTTATACTCAAACCGCTGGCGTATTAGATTTTGCACAAGGAAATGCTTCTTCATTAGGGAAATTAAATATTAGTGGTGATTTTACATTTACAGCTGGCACTATGCAGCAAACAGCAGCAGCAGCAACAGGAGGAGTTGGAGTAATAGAGTTTTTGGGCACAGTTGCTCAAAATGTATCCTCAAGCGGCACTTATACAAATGCTATTGATATTGTATTAAACAATTCGAATGGTATAAACCTAACAGGAACACTACAAATAAATAATGGTGCAAGCTTTTATAGAACATTAGGCGCTATAACTGGAGGAACAGTGAGTTATAATGCTACCGGTACAACTTTAGTTTATTTGCTGCCTGGAAGTAATACAGCAGGAGTTGAATTTCCTTCAAGTAACGGACCTACAAACTTAACAATTAATAGCACAGGTATGATATCTTTAAGTGGAAGCAGATCACTGCCAGCAACTGGGGTATTAACTGAGCTCAATGGGGTTTTATCATTAGGAGCCTTTGATTTAACTTTAAACAACAATGCTGCTGCAGCGATAGTGAATGCTACACCAAGCATTACCAACATGATAGCTGCTGATGGAACAGGCTATCTTATGCGTGCTATAGCTACTGTCGCAAGAAACTATGTTTATTATATTGGTGATTTAACAGGGACAACCGAATACTCACCGATTTCATTAAATTTCTCTGCCAACTCAGTTGCTAGAATTGTTGGTACTAGGGTATCAGATGCAACAAGTCCAAACATGAATACACCTCTTGCCCCGATTGATTTTACAAGTAGAGCATGGTATTTAATTGAAAACGGAGCTGGTGGAACGTATACATACAAACCTACCTTAAGGTACTTAGCAGCAGATGTGAATGGTACTGAAAATAATTTTTTAATTTCATCTTTCTTTAGTGGATTATGGACCCCTTATCCATCGACCATTACATCTCCATCTATAGTTACCACAAATAGCTTGACTCAAGCCGATTTTGCTATTAATGGTGCTGAACTAACAGCAAGGTGTCCAGTTAAATATTGGACTGGTGTTACTTCATCAGATTGGTATGATGGTTCAAATTGGACTCCTGCTGGTGTGCCTGTTTCAACAGACAATATAGATATAAGCTTTAATATTCCTAATCCGTGTGAAATTGGTTCAGGAAGTGTTACTATTAATAACCTTACCTTGAATGGAACAGGTGCATTAAATTTATTGGCAAATACCACAATAATCATCAATGGAAATTTGACTTATGTAAACACAGCTACAGGTTCATTTGATTGCTCGAGTACATTTAGAATTGCAAACACAGTATTTCCACAAACAGTACCGCCACTTAATTATGGACATTTAAATATAGTTGGTGGAGCAAGGGTTTTATCACCAAGTGGAACTATTGGCATTTGTGGTAACTATACTCCAACCGCTGGGGCAGTTACAACTACAAATAGTAGTGTTTTGTTTAATGGAACCTCTGCTCAAAGCATATTAACAAACACCACAAGTTTTAACCATGTTACTGTAAGTAACACAGGAGGGAATGTATCATCAGCATTTAATGTTACCATGAATGGTACTGTTCAAATTAATGCTGCTGCAAGATATGAACAAACAGCGGGCACTTTGACTTTTTCGGCATCAGCTGTTGCCAATGTTGATGGATTTTTGAAAGGGAGCAATGCAACTATAACCAATAATGGGAGTTTAAATTTTAGTGGAACAGGTAAATATGAACATAGCAGAATAGGAGTGAATCCTGGCACTATTCCAACTGCAACATGGGCAAGTGGTTCAACATGTCATGTGATGGGCGCATCTAATGGAAATCAATTGCTCAATTGCGGCCAAGCATTTCATCATTTTATTTATGACAATGCAGCAACTGCTAATATTAGAACAAATGGCTTGCTCACTACAATAAATGGCGACTTTACAATTTTGAATACAGGTGCAGTAGCTCAAACATTTCAAGTTGGGCTTGCAGCAGGTAACATTATAACCATTAAAGGCAATTACAATCAGTCAGCTGGAATACTTGATTTAGTGAGTGGAGGAGGAACAACCTCAGTGCGATTAGAAGGTAATTTTACAATTTCAGGGACAGGTAAAATTGATAAAAGTGGAAACACGGCAGATTTTAACTTTGTGAAAAGCACTGGTATACAAACCTTTATTTGTACTGCAACAGGTATTAATGCCAATGCTATAGATTGGAATGTTGGAAACGGAACAACAACAAATACGCTTCAGCTTCAAAATAATTTTATTATGGCTAATGCTGCAGCAGTGAGCGTTTTTAATAACGCCACACTTGACTGTGGTACTAATATCGTTAGCACAGCAACCACCAACAATGGTAACTTCAATTTGAATTCAGGAGGGACATTAATAATTGGTTCTCCAAATGGAATAAGTACTTCGCCAACAGCCTCTGGAAATATTCAAACAACAACATCACGTGTATTTTCAACAGGCGCTAATTATATTTACAGAGCTTCTGCGGCACAAGTTACAGGTAACGGTTTACCAGCAACAGTTAATAATTTAGAATTTGATAATACCTCTGGAGCCAATCCTGCTATTGTGCAAACCTCTTCAACAACCTTGGCGGGGGTACTTTCAGTAACAAATGGAATAGTTCAATTGGGAGCTAATAATATAACACTATCAGGAAATCTTGGTAGTAATTTAATAGGAGGTTCCTCAACAGCATTTTTACAAACAAACAGTACTGGAGAATTACGCAGAACCATTGCTACATCTGGTTTTCCACAGGTTTATTTATATCCAATAGGAACCTCTACCAATTACACTCCAGCTAGTTATACTTTTAATTCGAACAGCATTTCAAGAACTTTAAATATTAGAACAGTAGGATCAACACACCCACAATTAAATTCACCAAATCCACAAGTTGATTTTATTTCTAATAGATATTGGAAAACCGATTTAAGTACCTCAGCTGGAACATATGTTTACTCCAGTCAATTTACATTTTTACCTAGTGATATTAACGGCACAGTAACGAATATAAACTTAAATCGTTTTGATAACACTACTTTAAATTGGACAGAAGATGCAGGAAGTTCAACTTCAGGCACAACCATAAGTTCAGGAATATTAACACATATTAGTGGACCATTAACAGTTACAGCCACAACAGTTGCTGCTGATTGGGTAGGAAGAATCATAAATGGTACTTATATCTGGAATGGATCAGTTTCAAGTGTTTATACCAACGGTAATAATTGGACTCCAGCAATTGTTGGTGGACCATTACCAACAGATAATATTGTAATTAATGTACCTGGAACAAATCAACTAAACATAACAGGTAACATTTCGGTATACAATCTAACATTAAATGCAATAGGAGCTTTAAATTTGGCAGCGGGAAGCACATTTACCGTAAATGGAAATTTAACTTATGCTGGAACAACCAGCACCAATTTTGATTGTTCAAGTACTTTTAACCTTACTAAAATTACATCACAACCCGTTCCTCCAATTAATTATGGGAATTTAAATGTAACAGGTGGACCTCGTGTTTTAAGCGCAATAGGAACAATTAGAGTATGTGGTAATTATACACCTTCCACATCAGGTACTACAATTACAGGAAGTACAGTTGAGTTTAATGGAGTTTCTGCACAAAGTATTGTGGGAGGTAATGCAGATTTTGAAAACTTTAGAGTCTCAAATATAACCGGTACAGTCAACAGCTTGTTTAATTTAAGTATTTCAGGCACCGGTACAATTGACAATAATGCAAGTTACTCTCAAGATGCTGGTCAGTTTAACATTCAGGCAAGTGGAACTACCAATGTGAGCGGAAATTTAATTTTAAATGGGGGAAGTATTAATAATAGTGGGACACTGAATATTTTAAATAATGGAAACCTAAAAGTAACAACTTCACCATCAATTGCAGGAACGGCACCTTTTTATGCAACTGGTTCAATGCTTACCTATGAATCATCTGGTATTTATAACGCAGGTTTAGAATGGAGTGCAACAATTGGTGCAGGTTATCCTCATCATGTAACACTTAGCAATAATACAACACTCGATTTAGGCAATGGAGCACCTGCAATAGCCAAAGCTATTTCAGGAGATTTGTTGGTGAATGATGGATCGCAATTGTCGATGAATATTACACCTATGAGCGCAGATTTAAGTGTAGCTGGTGATGTAACAGTTGGAACAGCAGGTATTGCAACACTGGTATTATCAACTTTAAATGGAGGCAATATAAATGTTGGAGGAGATTGGACACGTGCTAGCACATCGGTGTTTACACATAATAATCGTAAAGTAACTTTTAATCGTTCAACGGCAGGAAATCAATCTATTAATTATTCAGGGACAGAAACATTTTATGATATAGATTTTGCAGTTTCTGCTGGCAATGTAATAATGAACTCAAACGTAGATGTTTTAAATACCATAAGTCTTATTAGTGGAAAAGTAAATTTAAATAACAATACCTTAACACTTGGAACAGTTGCCAATGATGGAACATTGATTGGCGGAACAGCAACAGAATATGTTATTTCAGGGAACACAAGTTCTAATTGGGTGAGGTATACAACGGCCAATTCAACCACCTATAACTGGCCAATTGGAGATGCATTGCACTACACACCTATTCAAGTTACTTTTGATGCAAGTGCATCTTTATTAGCAAACACACAATTAAGTGTACATGTGGTTAATTCACCACATCCAAACTTGGGAACTTCAACGAATTATCTTAAAAGATATTGGAATGTAACCCCAAACAATGTACCAGCAAACTCTTTATATAGTGTGCAATATACTTGGGTTGCAGGTGATGTTGTTGGAGTAGAAGCAAACTTATTTCCATATAAACACGATAACGCAGGATGGATTGCAGCTTACGGCAGTGGTGCAGTTTACATGATGGGAACAGGTATGGTAAATCCAGGCACACATACAACGAATTGGTCAACTTTATTTTCTTTTAGTGATTTTACAGCCAATGGAAATGGCTCACCATTACCAATTAGTTTAATGTTGTTTGACGCAATTCCAGTTTTAGATCAAGTAGTAATAAATTGGAGCACTTTAACAGAAACAAACAACGATTTTTTTACACTAGAAAGAAGTAGTGATGCCAAATACTTTGAACCAATTGCTAATATAGATGGAAGCGGAAATAGTAATGATTTTAAGGAATATTCTTTTACCGATTCAAATCCACTGAATGGAACATCATATTATCGTTTAAAACAAACAGATTTTGATGGAAAGTTTACCTATAGTGAAATTGATGCAGTCAACTTCAATAGTCCATCATTGTCAAGCATGTTAAACATTAGCCCTAATCCTAGCTCTAATGACGGATTTAGTGTTATATACAATCAAGTATGGGAAGAAAATTTGGTTGTAAATTTGTTTGATATTAGTGGTAAATTATTAAAGCACTATACGCTTAATGATTTAAATCAACAAAATAGAATTTTTATCTCTACCATTGAGCTAGATGCTGGAATTTATATGCTAAATGTGATTAATGGCAGCAACCAATATAATGAGAAGGTAATTATTAGAAAATAATTGTGGAGTAGATTAATTTTGAATGTTGTCGTTTTGTATAGACTCGATATGATATTGATTTTGTTAGTTTACTAATTTAAATTAAATAGTCGTCCCTCAAAAAGT
>DAORKI010000119.1:0-10400 GCA_035439485.1 Bacteroidia bacterium | reverse complement strand
GTATTTTTTCAATTCGGGCGCAAAGGTACATTATTTTTGTGGATTCAAAAAATTAAATAATAACAGTTTTCAGATTGTTAAAATTATTTTTTAGCACCTCACAAATTGCAATCAAACACTTTTCAATTTATAACCAATCTAATTTATTTACTGAAAATACAGATGATTTGTATATAATTTTAGGTGAGCCTTAGGCTGTCTTAAATTTTAAACAATAAGGCTTTAAGTTACGTTGCCTGATTATCTAATTCATTAAAAAGTATTGAAATAAAATTGTTGAAGGTATTTAGCCCATTTAGACATTAAAAAGTGATTCAAACCGCTTTTAAAAATCATTTTTTTAGATTTAACTTTACTTCTCCACTAAGATATTTAAAGAATTCTTTGTCAATTTTTAATTTTACCTTAAATTCTTTGCGAAAAAAAAAATTGTTAATATTGCTAATTATCCGATCCTTAATAATTATGGAAATCATTGTGTTTAGAAAAAAGCTGCTATATATCTTTTTTATACTTTTTAGTATTGCAAAATTGAGTGCACAAAATTGGACACAGGTTAACCTTGGCACCAATTATGACTATACTTGTGTTGATTACCCAAACGATTCAACGATTTATATCGCAAGCTTTGAAGGAATAACAAAATCAACTGATGGTGGTGCAACTTGGGTACATATGCCTTATATGAATATTAATGGTGATACCATATTGGCCTTAAAATTTCTTGATATGCACTTTATTGATTCGAATATTGGACTGGCAACTGGAATTTTAGCAGGTTCCAATATTGAAATAATTTATAAAACATACGATGGTGGAAATTCGTGGCAGGTAACTTCTTCCTATACTATGGGAAGCTGGCCTCGAACGCTCAACGATATTGAATTTATAAATGCAAATATTGGTTTTGCGGTTGGCACCAATGGGCGAATTCTTAAAACAACAAATGCCGGGGCTTCATGGTCGGTAGTTTCAAGTAATACTATTTCAGAGCTTAAAAGTATCTGTTTCATTAACCAAAACATTGGTGTTATTGTGGGGCATAATGTTATACTCAGAACCTCTAATGGAGGCAATTCCTGGACTGTAACTGCTTTCCCAAATTATGATTTAGAAGCGGTACATTTTAATGGTGGCATAATTGGTTATGCTGTTGGAAATGTGACATTAAAAACAACAAACTATGGAAACAGTTGGGCGCAAATTAACACTAATGACGGTTATGATGTATTTTCAACCGCCAACGATACTGCTTTTTTATGCTACAATAATTTATTGAAAACAGAAAACCAGGGTCAGTTTTGGGGAGTACAACCCTCCATTCCTGTGGGACAGTATAAGGATATTGATTTTCTGAATGATCTAAACGGGTTTATTGTGGGTAACAATGGTAAAATATATAGAACTACAACCGGAGGTGATGATTTTATTACTTTAGATGCCGGAATAGTTGAAATTACTAGCACCAGCAATTTATCTTGCTCAACGCCTGTTCCTTTTTCTACAAAGTTTAAAAACTTTGGAACAGATACACTCACCTCTTTAAATTTAAATTGGAGTTTAAACGGTGTATTACAAAATGTGGTAAGTTGGAATGGAAGTGTTGCTAGTAATGCCACTTCTGGGAGTATAACTTTAGGAAATGTTATTTCTTCAGGACCGCCCATTGAAATTAAAGTTTGGACAAGTTTACCCAATGGCGCTGTAGACTTGTATTTTTACAACGATACTTTAGTTGATACGTTAACAATAGTTGCCTTGCAGGGCAGTTATACTGTTGGAGGTGTGAATCCCGATTACGCTAATTTATCAGCTGTAAGCGCTGCCTTGAGCAATACACCAATCTGTGGAGATCTGGTATTTATTATCAGAGATGGCGTGTATAACGAATCAGTGTATAATACAAATTTTAACCCAAATCCTAATAGCAATATTACTTTTCAGTCGGAAAGTGGCGATAGTAGTGCTGTAATAATAAGACACAATAGCAATTATGTGATCAATATTTCGAATGCCAATAATACCCATTTTAAAGGTTTAACCATTGTGTCAAATTTTCAGCATACGCTTTCCTTATTTGGGAATAATGTAAGCGTGAAAAACTGTGTGCTAATAGATTCAACACAAAATACATCTAACTTGAAATATCTTTTTAGAGGCTCAGGTAATAATATAATAGTGGAAAATTGCTATTTCAAAAGCATCAATAGAGCCATTCAAATCATTGGATCTTCTTCTAACATTCAAATTAAAAATTGTGAATTTAACACAAGCAATAGCTCCATTGAAGTTAGTGGTTCCAATGCAATTATTCAATATAACATTATTAAAGCATACTCACTTAAAGGGAACTCATGGGGTATTTCGGTAAGTGGTTCAGGGCAAAAAGATATTTCTTTTAATAAAATATCTTGCGATGCTACCCCAACAATTGGAAGTGGATATACTTTTTCGGGAATATCAATCAACAACGACAGCTCAGTATTTGCAAACCAATGTAATATATATAACAATTTTATAGGAATCATTTGCAATGACCATACAAGTATGGGTATTTCTATTTTTAATACAGGAAAAAACATAGCCATCTATCATAATTCAGTATACCTTACAGGATCTACTCTACACCAATTTCAATATTGTTTAAATCTGAAACAAATGGGAAGTATTGATGCAAATTTAAACCTAAGGATAGTTAACAACATTTTCAGCAACTTAGTTGGTAAGGTTATACTAATACAAAATACAGTGGACAATAGTGATATGCCTAATTTTAGAGCGCATTTTTTTACTCAAATTGATCATAATATCTACTATGGAAATACCAACAGTATGTTTTTCCTCAGTCATAATAATCAAGTAGTTTCGCTGGCTGAATGGAAAAATTTATTTGTAAAAGATTCCACTTTTATTTATGCTAATCCTCAATTTTTAAATATCGAAGATCTTCACTTTTACGCTCAGGGATCTAGTTATGCAATGAGCAATAGTGGAATCCCTATTCCATGGATAAGCGTTGATATTGATGGCAATTTACGATCTACTTCACCTGATATTGGTGCTGATGAATTTGATTCACCTATAAATGATATTGAAGTATACCTAGATCATTTTAACCCGGTTTTTTGCGTTGGTAATAATCAAACAGGCGTGTTTATTGTTAATCATGGTCAATCATCAGTTGACTCTGTTGAAGTCAATTGGGCATTAGATGGTATAATGCAAGCTCCATTGAATGTTGCATTAAACATTGCACCTAACGATACGAGCTATTACATCGCAACAGGCAATTTTAACCTCACTGCTGGAAATCACACTTTAATGATATGGGCCAACCTGATAGGGAGCAATACAGATTATGACAATTGGAACGATTCGTTAACTCTAGCTATTGTTGCAGGTGGCATGTCGGGTGTTTATACGATTGGAGCTGCGCCTTCCGATTTCGGAACAATATATACCGCTGTAGATGCATTGGATTTACAGGGCGTTTGCGGTCCAGTAATTTTTGATATTAAACCAGGTAATTACAATGAGCAAATAGTACTCTCCGATGTGGCAGGTGCCTCACCTATTAACACAATTACTTTTAGAGCACAAAATGGTGATTCTACTTCTGTAAATTGGTATTTTCCAACAAACGCAACCAATAATTTTGTAATACAAATTAACAATGGAAAATATTATAAACTTGAAAATCTTTCTCTGTCGAGTACAACTGCATCTGGAACTGTTATTGATATGCCAGTAGCGAGTGAGTCAATTACAATTAAAGGCTGTTTGTTTTCGGCACCCTCCGCTATTCCAGTAACTTTTATTTATGTAAATGAGGGCCCAAGTAACAATCTTCTGATTCGCAATAACAGATTTACAGGAGCTGGTTTAGCAATTAATATTGAGAATGGCCCCTATTTAGACCATGTGCATAACAATATTGTAATTCTCGATAACATTTTTTATAATTTAAAATGGGAAGCAATTAAGAGCGAATATGCTCAATCGCTTAAAATAATCAAAAACGAATTTTTTAAAAATATTTCAGTTACAAGTAATTATTCTATTTACTTGAATGGTGTTTGTTCAAGTACTGAAATAAGCAAGAATACTATTACAGGTGCCGGTAATCATATATATTTGCTTAGCCCTCTTTCAAGCTTAAATACTGGAGCACTTATAAGCAACAATTTAATAAACGTCAAAACAGTTCAAATTTTCTCGATGGATGGACTTCTATATAGTAAAAATATGAACAACCTCAATTTAATTAATAACTCTTTTCAGCAACAAATTGGTTCAACTGGTGCAGTAATTAATTTAGACGGCACGGCCAGTAATGTAAATTTATACAACAATATTATTCACAGTTTAACTACAGGCACTTCATTACTATACCATGGCCCAAACATTCAATTAGCTTGCGATTATAATATATTCAACTGTCCTCAGGGCTTTAACTTATCGCAACGACAAACAACCACCCCCTATGACCAGCACTCTTATGAAGGAAATCCATATTATTTATCGACAAATGATTTGCATTTGAGTAACAGTAGTTTTTTGGCTTCAAATAATGGAACCAACATATTTAACTTTTTAGTTTCTGATGATATAGATGCTGAAGTAAGGTTTAATACACCTGATATTGGAGCAGATGAATTTAATTTACTAATACAGAATAATTATGATGCAGGAATACAAAGTTTGGATCAAAACTATTTAAATTGTGGTGGTTCACAGCTGGTAAAAGTGGTTTTGAAAAATTATTCAAATACACCACTTACAAGTACTTCGATAAAATGGCGTGTGAATGGGATGCTGCAGCCAACATACAATTGGACAGGAAATCTCATTTCTTATGGCATAGATTCAGTTTCGTTGGGCTATTTTAATTTCAATGCTGCACTAACCAATGACATTAAAGTTTGGACCGAAATGCCAAATGGATTACCCGATTTAATACATCAAAACGACACTTTTTTTCTTCCTCAAGCTAATTTAAAGCTATCAGGTGTATATACTGTTGGTGGCAGCAGTCCAGACTATCCCGATATCAATTCTTTTGTAAGCGACCTGCAGAACTACGGAATTTGTGGTCCTACTACATTTTTACTGAGAGCAGGTACTTATCCTTTTTTTAACTTAACTCAAATTAATGGTTGCAGTGCTGTTAATACGATATCCATTAAATCAGAAAGTGGCAATCCCAATGATGTTCTTATCAGTAGTGTAGGTATCTTTGGTCCCGATTTTCTAACAATACGTGATGTTAGTTTTACTAATAACAATTATGCCATAGAAGTTGGTGATACCGTAAAACACTTAAATTTGATTCACAACAATTCGGCAGGTGATTTCAGATGTTATACCTGTAGCTTTGACAATATTACCATTGATAGTAGTGCATTTGCAGCAAGTACTCAAGTTTATGTTTTATCTGCTTTAAACAGTGGCAAAGGATTCTTTTTTACCAATAATCAAGCAGAAAGTTTAGCTACCTATAACACCGATTCAGTTCTTATTTCACAAAATGAATTTACTAATGGAATTACAGCTGAAAGCAAGAGATTTTTGGTGGTTTCTAAAAACAGAATCATTGAACCAACTATTACTGGCATAACTACTACGGTTACTAATTTTATTCCTGGGTCGGGCATATTTAACAATGAAATTATTAGAACAAATAATAATGTCAATCAACCCGCTATCAATTCCCGTCAACCTATACATCACAATTCAATTCAAATTACTAGTGCATCAAATACAATCTATGCCATACTCGCTGGTCCATCAAGTAGCATTTTAAATAATGTTATTTCAATGGCGAATGGAAAATTTATTTCCACAAGTTCTACAATCAATAACCTTTTTGAATCCAATTATAATGTTTTTCACTCCAATGGCACCTTTAACTTTTTAAACGGATTAACCACATACAATAGTCTTGCATCCTATCAAAACGCAACAAGTCGAGATTTGAATTCTTTACAAATAGATCCACAATTTCAATCTTCTAGTAGTTTGTATCCACTACAGCCCTTAATGTTGAATTCAGGATCCTTTGTAGGTGTGCTTGATGATATCAATAACCTAAATAGAAATTTGTTTACACCCACCATTGGCGCTTATGAAGTTTTTACCACCCCAAATGTAAATTTAGGACCAGATACCGTTTTTTGTGGGAATCAACTGTTAAGTGCTTCAAATCCAGCTTCAAATTATTTATGGAGCAATGGCAGTACCAATCAATCCATTCTTACTTCAGGAAGTGGATATTATTGGGTTACGGTATCAAATAGTTTAGGTTCTGATATCGATAGTATTTATGTGACTGTTAACCCAAGCGTATCCATCCAATTAAATACAACGATTAGTCCTAATTGCGAAAATTCTTGTATAAACTTTAATGCTGTTGCAACTGGTGGAAACACAAATTACACTTATCATTGGACTCCAGGAAATATTCTAAGTGATTCAACTATTTTCAACCCTTCAAGTTGTATACCAAATCAATTATATGCTTTAGTTGTTACAGACCAAAATGGTTGTAGTGATTCAACATCCTATTTTTTTGAAACACCCCAAGCTCCAAGTCTAAACATTGCACCAGTAAATCCTATTTGTGCAGGTCAAACTATTAGTTTGCAAGCTGTATCAAATTGTACAGGATGTAGCTATATCTGGACACCCAATCAAAACATACAATCTCCCAACGCTAATAATACTTTAGCTTTTCCAAGTACAAACACCATGTATAGTTTGACAGTGTTGGATAATAATGGTTGCATCACTGTAGACAGTATACAGGTTATTGTAAATCAAAATCCAGTTACCCCTGTTATAAGTTTATCGGGCAATAGTTTAATCTGTAACACCATTGCTGATAATTATCAATGGTTTTATAACGGCACACCAGTTTTTGGTGCCACTAATAATTTTTACAATTCTATTATGCCTGGATCCTATTTTGTTGTGGTTACAAATAATGCTTTTTGTAGCGATACTTCCAACGTAATTACATATTCCTTAACTGTTAGTATTAATGAATTAAATAATACGCACTTTGAGATTTATCCAAATCCAGCTAATGATCAATTGTATTGTAAAATTGAATCATCAAGCAATCAAATATATAGTGTCGAACTGAAGGATGTTTTAGGCAATTGTATATATAAAAGTTATTCCAATCCAGGAGATAATTTAATTACCTATGATGTGCTGAATTTGTCAGGTGGACTCTATTTTGTAAATTTATTTACAGATAAAAATGAATTACTTGTTTCAAGAAAAGTAGTGATAGGTAGGTAGTTTTTATTATTAATTCAAAGCAACATAAGAAGTGATTGCATAATCAAAATACGATCGAATAAAGTTGCTAATGTAGAGAAATTATATTCTTTATTGAGTTTAAAGTTAAAAAAACAGAAGTGGCATCGATTTGAAAAATTCAAATAATATAGATGATACTTGAATCAAATTTCACACATTTCCTTAGTTTTGCGGTCAAAATTATAATTTCTTACACCTTCCAACTATTTGCAGGTTGAAGTGTTATAGGAATTCAACTTAAATAACTTTGTGAAAAAGAAAACTGCTGTATTACTTATTAATCTTGGTACGCCCGATAGCCCTTCTGTAGGCGATGTGCGCAAGTATTTATTCCAATTTTTAAACGACCCCAGAGTTATTGATATTCCCTGGTTGCTTAGAACTTTATTGGTCAATCTCATCATTGTTCCTTTTCGTGCACCCAAATCTGCCAAAATTTATCAAGAATTATGGACAAAAGATGGCTCCCCACTCTTGATTCATGGAAAAAATGTAACGCAGAAATTACAACAAAAATTGGCACAAAAATCCGATGTGTTTTTTGCCATGCGTTATCAAAATCCAAGTATTGATTCCGTACTCGAGGAAATAAGAAAAAAGAATTACGCCAAAATTATTGTGATTCCTTTGTATCCTCAATATGCCTCAAGCAGTACTGGATCTACCCTCGAAAAAGTAATGCAAATTGTAAGCAAATGGTGGGTCATTCCAGAAATAACGCTGGTGAGCCAATATTATGATGAAAAAGGATATTTAGATGCCTTTGCCGAACGCGGTAATGTGCACACAAATGACAATTATGAGCATGTATTATTCAGTTATCATGGATTGCCAGTACGCCAAGTTGATAAAGTGTATGAAAAAGGTCCTTGTTCCGACCATCATTGCGAAGATCATATTGATGAAGAAAATGCGTTTTGCTACAAAGCTGCTTGTTATGAAACTACCCGACAAATAGCTGCTCGACTCAACATTCCTCAAGAAAAATATACGGTGGCTTTTCAATCTCGTCTCGATAAAAAGTGGCTGGAGCCTTTTAGCGATAAAGTAGTAGAAGAGCTGGCCAAAAAAGGGATTAAACGTTTATTGGTATTTAGCCCAGCCTTTACTGCAGATTGTTTAGAAACCACCATTGAGATAGGAAGCGAATACAAAGAGATTTTTGAGAAACATGGAGGTCAGCATCTGCAATTGGTTGAAAGTTTAAATGATCATCCTATTTGGATTGATACCCTTGAAAAATTAGTGCTTGATCGCTTATAGCACCATCAAGTCATGAAACAACTTGAAATACCAATCAATAAAAGCGTCATAAGAAATCAATTGCTCAACTTTACAGCGCAATTTGATACTTATTTTTTTTATGATAGCAATAGTGAAGTCAATATTCCTGATGAACTATCTTATGGCAGCTATGATTTCTTAGTGGGTTTGGGTGTCAATAGATTTTTAGATTTCAAAAACGATAATGCCTTTAGTACAATTGAAGATTTTCAAAAATTACACAAAACCTGGCTTTTTGGTTATTTGTCTTATGATTTAAAAAATCAAATAGAACAATTGAGTTCAGATAATAAGGATGCTTTGAACTTACCTTTAGCTCAGTTTATAGAGCCTCAGCTGGTAATTGCGGTCCAACAGAATAAGATGACTGTAATTACCTTGGCACATGGCATTGAAATAGAAAACATCATAATTAAAATACAAGAACAATCTCATCAAATAGATACACATTTTCCATCTTCCCATATTGTTGAACAAACTTCAGAAAGTAGCTATATCAAAGCTTTTGAACAGTTTCAACAACAAATTGCCTATGGTAATATTTACGAAGTAAATTATTGTATTGCTTTCAATACAGAGATTCACCATCATAATTATATGGGTTTGTATGCATTATTGAACGAAGTTAGCAAGGCGCCTTTTTCAGCATTGGTTAAAGTAAATAATCTTGTAGTGGTCAGTGCCAGTCCCGAAAGGTTTCTCAAGAAACAAGGATTACAGTTAATTTCTCAACCCATTAAAGGAACAGCAAAACGGGGCTTAAGTGTGGAGGAAGACCAAAGAAATAAAAATGAACTGCAGTGTAATGAAAAAGAAAGAACCGAAAATGTTATGATTACAGATTTGGTGCGCAATGATTTGAGTAAATATGCAGCGCGCAATTCAGTAAAGGTTCAGGAGCTTTTTGGAATCTATTCATTTAAGCAAGTACATCAAATGATTTCAACTGTTGTGGCTACTTTAAATGATCCAGATAATTATCTTAAGGCTCTAAAAGAGGCATTTCCAATGGGCTCTATGACAGGTGCTCCAAAAATTATGGCCATGAAATTAATTGAGCAGCATGAAGAAATGAAACGTGGACTATACTCAGGAGCGCTAGGATACATTGACCCAAACAACAATTTCGATTTTAATGTTTTGATTAGAAGTATCGTTATCAACACAACAACAAACCAGGCACAATTTTGTGTAGGAAGTGCCATTACTGCCAAAGCCAATGCTAAAGACGAATATCAGGAGTGTTTGCTTAAAGCGAATGCTTTGTTTAAGGTTTTAGCATAAATAATTACATTTAAGCCCTAAAGTTTTTAAAACTGCTATGAGCGGCAATAACATACTTGAAACACCAATTGAATACTTAAAAGGAGTGGGGCCTCAGCGTGCGCAGCTGCTCAAAACCGAATTAAGTATCAGTACTTTCGAAGATTTATTGCAGCATTTCCCTTTTAGATATGTTGACCGAAGTAGGTTTTACAGTATTGCCGAAGTAAACGATAGTATTGCTTTCATACAAACCAAAGGCCTCATCATAAAAACAGAAACAGTTGGTGAAAAAAGAGCCAAGAGATTTGTAGCAACACTCAAAGATCACACTGGAACTATTGAATTGGTTTGGTTTCAAGGACTCAAGTGGGTGAGCGAATTTGTTAAGGCTGGCGAGCAATATGTAGTATTTGGAAAACCTACCGATTTTAAAGGAAAATTTTCTTTTTCGCATCCTGAAATTGAATCATACGAAAATTATATACAGCTTGGTACTGAAGGATTGCACGGTATTTATTCAAGCA
>DAORKI010000118.1:0-10426 GCA_035439485.1 Bacteroidia bacterium | reverse complement strand
CACAAGGCCAACATCTCTCCCGTTTAAAAATGACTTTTTGAGGGACGACTATTTATGATAGTATGCAAAAGCGGGTGAAGCAAGGTACCATGTACCGCGGAACACGCGACCATTTTGCTAAGCGATGAGTATCGATGAGCAAAATGGGTTTGCCCAAAAAAAAAATGGCCAATTCATTTATAATCTTTACTTGTTTTGGCACTGCCTTAAAGATTAAATTAATAACTTCGCGCCAAGGTATAGAAGGTATGAATTTAATAGAAGCAAAGAATATTAGTAAGCATTATGATGCTGCAAACAAGCTAACGGTATTAAATCATGTTGATATTGTGGTCGAACGTGGTGAAATGGTAAGTATTACAGGTGCTTCGGGAGCTGGAAAATCAACCCTACTGCATATTTTAGGTACATTAGAAAAGGCAGACACAGGTTCATTGATTTTTGATGGAGAAGATATTTTTAAATTGAAAGACCATAAATTAGCCCAGTTTAGAAATTTGAAAATAGGATTTGTATTTCAGTTTCATCATTTATTACCTGAATTTACGGCTCTTGAAAATGTATGCATTCCTGCTTTTATTGCCAAAAAATCGGTAAACGAGTCCGAAAAAAGGGCTATGGAATTGTTAGATTTATTAGGTTTGACAGGACGTGCACAACATAAACCTGCAGAACTATCAGGTGGTGAACAACAACGTGTTGCAGTGGCTAGAGCCTTAATTAATAAACCCTTGGTGGTGATGGCTGATGAACCATCGGGCAATTTGGATGCAAAAAATTCGGCAGAATTACATGCGCTTTTTGTGCAGCTGCAAAAAGATTTAGGGCAAACTTTTATCATTGTTACACATAACCATGATTTGGCAGCCATGGCAAATAGAAAATTAATAATGAAAGACGGGAATTTTATTTAGATATGAAAAAAGTACTTTTAATTGGGGCAGGAAAATCATCGGGATATTTGATTGATTACTTATTAAATTTTGCGGTTGCCGAACGTTATGAGCTCACAGTGGCTGATTTAAGTGAGGAAGCTGCATTAAAAAAAACAAAATCCTTAGCCAATAGTAAAGCCATTGCATTGGACATTAATAACCAGAATGAAAGAGTAAAACATATTCAAGAAGCTGATGTGGTAATTTCAATGTTACCCGCTTTTATGCATTTTCCAGTAGCAAAAGATTGTGTAACTTTAAAAAAACATTTAATTACAGCTTCTTATGTATCTTCTGAAATTGCAACATTGCATGATGAAGCCCTAAAAAATGATGTGTTGCTTTTAAATGAAATAGGTTTGGATCCTGGAATTGACCACATGTCGGCTATGAAGGTGATTCATGAAATTCAACAACAAGGAGGGCAAGTTACTTCATTTAAATCGTTTTGTGGAGGTTTAGTTGCGCCTGAAAGCAACAACAATCCTTGGGGATACAAGTTCTCGTGGAATCCACGTAATGTGATTGTGGCAGGTCAAAGTACGGCTAAATTTTTAGTGGATGGTAATTATAAGTATTTACCTTATCAACGCTTATTTGCCTCATCTGAAATAATCGAAGTTGAAGGATATGGGAAATTTGATGCTTATGCCAATCGTGATAGTTTGAGTTATAGAAAAACCTATGGTATAGAAAATATTAAAACAATGGTGCGCGGCACATTGCGCCAACATTTGTTTTGTGAAGCTTGGCATGTTTTTGTGATGCTTGGTTTAACCGATGATAGCATTCAAATTGAACTTCCAAAGGATTATACTTATGCTCAATTTATTGCATCGTTTTTACCGGGAAATGGTGTTGATTTAAAGCAACAATTATTGAATTTTACTGGTAGAAGAAGTGATGACCCAATTATTGATATGATAGTTTGGACGGGCATACTTTCGAACGAAAAAATTGGTTTAGATAAAGGTAGTCCGGCAGCTGTTTTACAAAAGCTCTTAGAAAAAAAATGGGAATTAACTCCATATGATAAGGATATGGTAGTTATGCAGCATTTATTTGAATTCACAAATAAGCATGGGGTTTTAAAGAAGTTAAGTAGCACATTGGTAGTTTGTGGTGAAGACAGCAGCAAAACTGCAATGGCAAAAACGGTTGGTTTACCTTTGGCAATGGCTGTTAGGCGTTTAATCAAAGGTGAAATTAAATTAAGAGGTGTGCAGGTTCCAGTAATGCCTTCGTTATACGAACCAATATTAAATGAATTAACTACCTATGGAATAGTGTTTAAAGAAAAAGAGGAAGTAATAGCCTAAATAGTTTCGATTTCCTTGATTGGCTTTTGATTGTAAAAGCGAGGGATAAATGAAGTAATTGAATTAAAACTCCAGTTTACTTTGTTACTTAAAATTATAATAGAGCTGTGATCTATTGGGTTACGCATGAAATAGGTGTTATAGCCTTTCCACCAGCCACCATGATAATACAATGGAGTATGATCAGCTAAATATTTTATTCTCCAGCCAAAACCATAATTTCGAGAACCAATCATGTCGGAATTAGCAGGTTTCATTGCCTCTGCAAGGGTTGATTCTTTAATAATTTTTCCTGAATAAAGAGCTAAATCCCATTTATTTAAATCGTTAACACAACTGAAAACTCCTTTATCTCCAAGAATGCCATCCATATAATCCCATTTTATTGGCTTGTTGCTTTCATCGTGCCCTGAGGCAACATATTGTGCATATTTTGCACTATCTTGATTGCCTATAAAAGAATAGTGCATACCAATCGGTTTAAATATATTATTGGTTACAAATTCGGAAAAGGTCACCTTGCTCACTTTTTCGACAATGGCTGCTAAAAGACAATAGTTGGTATTGCAATAATTGAACTTTTTGTCAGGGGGAAAATATTCGGGAGGTTTATTTTTAATCATAATGTCTAACATGCCCATATTGGTGAGTGCAACACTTTTATTTTTGTAAAATTCATCGCAAAAGTACATGTAGTTAGGCAAGCCAGAGCGATGTGACAAAAGCAATTTTACGGTAATTCCTTTATAAGGAAAGTTTGGAAAAAACTTAGTAACATCATCGGAATAGGAAAGTAATCCTTGTTCCTGCAACATCATAATTGAAACAGCAGTAAATTGCTTTGAAACTGATGCTAACTGGAAAATAGAATTTTCGGTAAGTGTATCTTTGGTTCTAAAGTTAGCATATCCAAAGGCTTTTTTATAAATAATTTGGTCTTTAACTGTAACTAAAACAGTTCCATTAAAATCGTTTTTGCTACTAATCGCTGTAAAAAATGAATCTACGATATTTGTTTTTTCTGAATGAACGATATTTTGGACTACGGGACTTTCTTCTTCCTTAATAACTGCCTGAGGTTTAATAACAATTCTTCGGTTCTTTTTTTCGCTACATGAAATTAATGCAACAAGCATTATCAAGCTGAATGCCGGATAAATGATATTGAATTTTATTTTCAAGTAGTTTTTTATCATAAAAATGCTTTCATTTTTTGCTCACATTGGAGCAATTGTTCCTTTAATTTTTCTAGTTCTTTTTTTAGTAATATGTTTTCAATTTGTAGTTGGTCAATGGTGTTTCTGTTTATTTTATTTATATAGAACGGTTCTTCGGGCAAATTATTGATAGACACAAAGTCTTCTCTGTCGAAAAAACTATACAGCGGGATTCGAAGTTCTTTTGAAATGAACTCCAATGTTCGTAATTCCACCTTTTTATCATCAATTGCAAGATTTAACTGCTCTGCATTCATACCTAAATGACTAGCTAAATCTTCAAAAGAATAATTCATGCTTTTTAAGACTTCATTTATTTTTTCTTTTAATTCAGTCATTTAATCATTTAAATTTTGAACAAGGTATTATTTAACAATTAATAATCCAAATTTTTGTCCAATTATTTATAGGTAATTAACTGTTAATAAAGTTGATTTTAACAAAAAAGGTATTGATTTTTAATATGATAAGGAATGGCTAAACAAATTTGTTTTATGAATTTTAGATTTTAAAATCTTACTATATTTGATGCTATTAAAAAGAAATTATGCAAAAGATTATATTTTTAATGTTGATTTGGTCACAAGTTGCAATTGCTCAGAATGCTTTACCTTATGTACAAATTAACAATGCTACGCTTGATACTGCAGCAAACACCATTCTTATTAATTATGATGCCACTGATTTAAATAGTGATTTACTTGAAGTGAAGGTGTTTTTGTCAGCTGATAGTGGCAAAAGTTACGTAGCTCCTATTCAGCAATTAACAGGTGCAGTTGGTTTTCCTGTAACACCTGGGGTGAACAAAAATGTGGTGCTCACTTATAATACCGATAGTTTGTTTGAGGCGGCTAATGGCAATACAAATGCATGGTTTATGGTTAAATTGGTGGCCACAGACAACAAGCCAATTGCTATTGAAAATATTATTCCAACCATTGATAGCAATTTGGTTTTAAGTTACATGCAATATATTGCGCAACCACGGCATCATACGACTGCACCGCAGGCATTGAGCATGATAAAGGATAGCATAGAAGCCAATTTTGCCCTTGGTGGATTGCAAACCCAAAGAAGTAATTTTAATTATGGTGCTGTAGCATCACAGAATATTTTAGGAAGGAAGCCTGGTCATTTACAAGAACGAAGTACCATTATAGTTGATGCACATTTTGATGCTGTAGCCAATTCACCGGGCGCTGATGACAATGGAAGTGCTTTGGCAGCTTTGCTAATTGCATCAAAGGTTTTGAGTCCATACAATTTTGAAAAAACACTTCAGTTTATTGGTTTTGATAAAGAAGAAAATGGTTTAATTGGTTCCTTACATTATATCAATAATAGTATTCCCTCCTATCAACAAACAGAAGCGGTTTTGAATATGGAAATGATAGGTTATTATAATGATGCTCCAAATTCTCAATTAATTCCAAGTGGATTTTCACAATTGTTTCCTGCCGCGGTTGATTCAATTAACTCAGGCGGTAACCAAGGTGTTTGGTTATTTACAGTGGGAAACACGAATAGTTCGTCTCTTTCGTTGGCTTTTGATACCTTAGCAAGAAACTATGTACCCAATGTAAAATCCTTGGTTTTAAATGTTCCTGGAAATGGTCAAATTGCTCCAGATTTAAGAAGAAGTGATCATGCTCCTTTTTGGGATGCAGGGTACAATGCGCTTATGTTAACAGATGGTGCTGATTACCGAAATTCTAATTATCATACGCCTGGTGATAGTTTAGGAACTATTAATTTCCCTTATTTAGTGCGAAACATTAAAGCAGTAACTGCTGTGGCAGCGCATTTAGCAAAACCTATTTCGGTGGGATACGACCATCATGGAGCATGGCAGTTGATAAAAGATATTCCTTTTTCAATTAATGCAAATCAAGCCAATATTAATGTTGAATTGTATCCGAATCCCTTAAATAAACAGCTATTTATTAGGTTTGATGTGGATTTTGATCAAGTCATGATTGAGCTAAAGGACATAACGGGTAAAATTGTACTCAGTAAATCCATAAATGATGTAGAAAAACAGCAAACAATTGTACTCCCAATTCATCATTTAGAGGCTGGCGTTTATTTTATATCAGGTGTTTCGGCAAATTTGCACTTTCAAAAAAAGTTGATTGTTACATCAGGCCATCAAGATTAGAAAACACATCTATTTAAGCGGCAATATTTAAAAGGATTTATTTTCTCAAGATTTTAATATTTCTATTATTGCATTTTAAAGTATGATTTTTCAAACAATCAACTATGTCAAATAATTTAAAGCTAGGAATTACACTTTTTGTTTTGGGAATTATTGGCGTGTTGTCAATGCTAACAGTCAACATCCCACTTGACAGTTTACCTAAAATTGTAACTGAAAAATATAGTCCATTACAGTTAAAATGGTTGCTGCTCATAAACCCCACTTTTTTAACCATCATAGCTATTTTAATTGGAGTAGCTTTACATGAAAAAGTTAAACTAAATACCCCAATAATCAAAATCTTTCTCAAAATTGAAGAAAGTAGTTTTTCTTTATTTGAACAAATAAAATCAGGGATTATTTTTGGCATAGTTTCAGGAATAATTATTACGGCAATAGCTGCATTTTACCAATCGATTTTACCTGCTGAATTTATAGCATTAGGTGCTAAAATTGATATTACACCCACAGCGCGTTTACTTTATGGAGGTATAACTGAAGAACTTTTAATGCGATTTGGTTTCATGACTTTATTTGTTTGGATTGTATTTAAAATAAGTAAAAGTTTAGGCAATTATACTTATATCATTGGCATACTACTTTCGAGTTTATTATTTGCGGCAGGTCATTTGCCTGTTGTGTTTAATGCTGTAGCTGAGCCTAGTGCTATACTAATATCCTATATTATACTAGGAAATGCTTCTGCTGGTATATTATTTGGATGGCAATATTGGAAAAAAGGTTTAGAAGCAGCTATGATTGCCCATATGTTTGCTCATATTACTATGATGCTTGGTGAACATTTTTTAAATTTACAATAATGGCTATATGAAAAAAGTAACAGGTATAGGAGGTATTTTCTTTGCATGCAAAAACCCTGATAAAGTAAAAGCGTGGTATAAAAAACATTTAGGGTTTGATACTGATGAATATGGTACTTGCTTTGAATGGAAACAAGCTGAAGATGGCGATAAAAAAGGATTTACTCAATGGTCGCCATTTAAAGAAGGCAATAATTATTTTGAACATTCAAACAAAGAATTTATGATGAATTATAGAGTCGAAAATTTGGATTTTCTGCTGGCAGAATTAGATAAAGAAGGAGTAACTATTATTGATAAAATTCAAACTTTTGAGTATGGCAAATTTGTCCATATTTTGGATAATGAGGGTAATAAAATTGAGCTTTGGGAGCCGAATGATATTGAATTTGATAAAATTATAATTGGTCGAACAAAATAAAACAATTGCTGTTATTAAATTGCTCAATAAACACCAAGTTATGCTTCTTATACCATTAATTATTTCAAGTTTTTTGTCCTTATTTGCTCAGCCTCCAATGACCCCCAATGTTGAAATTATGGTCACAAACATAAGAAATAACAAAGGGCAAATTGCCATAGGTATTTATAAAGATCAGCACAGCTTTGATAAAGAGCAGTCTTTGGTCAATAAAAAATTTGAAAAAAAAGCGATGCAAAAGGGTATATTGTTGATAAAATTTGATATTGAGCCAGGCACCTATGGCTTCACCCTGCTAGACGATGAAAATGCCAATTCAAAAATGGAATACAACTTTTTCGGATTGCCTACAGAGGGCTTTGGTTTTTCAAATTATTATCATACCGGATTTACACGACCAAAGTTTGAATCATTTAAATTAGAAGTAAAGCAAAATGAACTTAATAAAAGTACCATAAAAGTGAGGTATTTATAAATAAAATAAAGATTTAAAAAAACACCCATTAACTTTGTAAAAAATATTAGAAAAAATGATTAGTACATTAATGCAAACATGGATAGGAAAATTAAGAATAATTGCCTTTTTAGAAGGATGTTCTTATTTGCTTTTTGCAATTACTATGCCCTTAAAATACGTGTATCACATTACAGGTCCTAACAAAGTAATTGGGATGGCACATGGATTACTTTTTGTTTTGTATATTTTATTAGTAATAAAAGTAGCCTATGAAAATAAATGGGCGTTCATGAAAACCTTTTGGTCTTTCATAGCATCTATTGTTCCTTTTGGAACGTTTTATGCTGATAAAAAACTTTTTAGAGAAGTTTAATGGTATTTTCCAATGTTATATCCATCAATTTATTTGTTCATACGTAAATTGGTTTAAACTAGGTTATATAAATAAAGATAAGCAGGCAAAAACAAAAGCCTCATGAAAGGCCTTGAGAATAAATTGGGTATAAAATATATTTTATGTAATAGTTTTTTTCTATTTTAGCCACGAAATTTAAATCATTTATGAATTACATTAAACTTATTTTTGGTTTAGCTATAAGTACAATGCTATTTACCTCCTGTGAAAAATGTGTAACGTGCAGTTACGCTGCTGTTGGTTTAAAACCATATTCAAGTGAATACTGTAGTAAGCGTTCGAAGGATATTGATGCATTTAAAAAATCAGTTTCGGATGAGGCACAGCGCTATGGCACATCAGCAGAATGTATTGATAAAGAATAATAATGAATACAAAAACTCTAATTTTAATTGCCGTAGCTACCTTTGCATTTATTGGTACATCATGTCATAAATGTGTCGAGTGTATTGAATACAATAGCCAAGGAGGTAAAGATATTGAATACCCTGAAATATGTGGTAAAAAGGCTGAAATTGATGATTACAGAAAATATCAGGAAGGCAATGTGAATCCTGGCAATAAAGTAAAATGTGAGGAAAGAAAAACAACACTATTTTAACACAAGAAATCAAATAAAAGTCTTCAACAAAAATAAAAACACAAGAAAATCAGCAATGAAAAACATATTTACATTTTTAGCTACAGCAATACTAAGTTCAATGATATTTGCATCTTGTACCAAATGCAGTACATGTTCTTATTCATATAAGTATTTAGGTAAAGATTCTGTAAAAAGCTACCCTGAGCAATGTGGCAACAAACAGGAACTTAAAAATTACCGCGAAATGGTAAATGTTGAAGCCTCAACTGACAATGGAGCTACTGTAAGTTGCACAGAAAAATAATCAGATTCAATTTTTGCTTGCGTACTGTTTAATATCTTTGTCGGTAATAGTTTTATCGCATAATATGAGCAATCGTTCTATTACGTTTTTGAACTCGCGAATATTACCTGTCCAATCTATTTTTTGAAGCATTGTAATTGCTTCTTTGGTTAATTTTTTTGGTGCAATGCCATGTTCCTCGCTTAATATTTTAACGAAGTGTTCAGCCAAAAGTGGAATGTCTTCTGTTCTTTGGTTAAGGGAAGGAACATGAATAGGGATTACACTAAGGCGATGAAATAGGTCTTCTCTAAAATTTCCTTTTTGTATTTCATCTTTTAAATTTTTATTGGTAGCGGCCACTACCCTAACATTCACTTTAATTTCTTTTTCGCTTCCTACCCTAGAAATTTTATTTTCTTGCAATGCTCTTAATACTTTAGCTTGCGCTGATAAACTCATATCACCAATTTCATCTAAAAACAATGTGCCACCCTCAGCCTGTTCAAATTTACCTTTGCGTTGATTCACGGCTGATGTGAAGGCACCTTTTTCATGTCCAAAAAGCTCGCTTTCAATTAACTCAGAAGGAATTGCAGCACAATTAACCTCCACAATAGGGAATTTACTTCGATTGCTTTTTTCATGTAACCATCTTGCCACTAATTCTTTTCCTGTACCATTTCCTCCGGTTATTAATACCCTAGCATCGGTTGGAGCCACTTTTTCTATCATTTCCTTTATTTCGTTAATGGCAGGTGAGTTTCCTATCATCTCAAAGGTTTTACTTATTTTCTTTTTAAGAACTTTATTTTCATGGATCATGATTGATTTGTCGAGGGCATTTCGTACCGTAACTAGTAATCGATTTAAATCAAGTGGTTTTGCAATAAAATCAAATGCCCCTTTTTTTACTGCTTCAACTGCAGTTTCAATGGTTCCGTGACCAGAAATCATTACAACAGGCACTCCGTAGGCGTTTTCTGAGATTTTGTCAAGAACTTCAATTCCATCAATACCAGGCATCTTTATATCGCATAAGACCAAATCATACTTTTCCTTTTCGAGTTTTTGCAAACCATCAATACCAGTTGCTGCTTCTTCTACTTGCATTTTTTCATATTCAAGAATATCGCGCAATGCGTTTCTTATTGGCTTTTCATCATCAATTATTAAAACTTTAGTCATATGAGTTATTTCTGAATCATTTTATATAAAACCCCTTCTTTTAGCGAGTACGTTGACAATCGTACATTTTGTATGTTATATTTATTTAATATATAATGCGTAAATATAGATGCAATTACTATCATATCAACTCTCATTGCTATTAAACCTTTCATTTTTAAACGCTCAGATTTAGTAGAGCCAAGCAACTGCCTGTGTATTTCCTTTAGGTCATTTAAATTAAAATTAAAAGTAGTTTTACCTTCTAAAATTTCGGGAAAATAAAACTGCTTACAAATCATCTCAGCAAATGTATCAAATGAACCAGAAGATCCTATCAATTCATGCACTTGAAACTTATTAATTGCGTTGCTTAATGATTTTAGTTGTTTATCTAAATATTTTTCAATCGCTTCCAAGTTTGATTTTGATATTGGTTCTGAATCATTAAATTTATCCAATAGGCGTGCTGCACCAAGTTTATAACTTTTTTTCCAAAATATTTCGTTGTCATTTGCAATTATAAATTCGGTACTCCCTCCTCCTATGTCCATAATTAAAGCATTATTATTTCCTATGGTAAGCGCAGATTTAACGCCCAAATAAAT
>DAORKI010000117.1:0-10575 GCA_035439485.1 Bacteroidia bacterium | reverse complement strand
CAGTATGTTCTTTAAAAATGAGCCACTAGCATAAAGTAAACTATCGAATTCTAAATATACAGTATCTATTTTAGTTTTTAAATAAGTTGGTAAAGCGATCAAAATTTCCTGTATGCTCCCTTTTTCTAGTCTTTTCAAAATCATAAATAACGCTACCTAATTTAGCTAAAAAAGGAAAGCCAATGGTTTTGTATTCATATTTTCCGTCATTTAATATTTGATTGGCATTGACGTAGATTACTGCACTTATAAAGAAATCAATTTTATTTTTATGGTCAACAAAATAGGCACAATCGGCCAACCAACCATAGCTTTGACCAACAACATTAAAAATTCGTAAAGTGTCGGCATTAATTGAATCATGATAATCTGCTAAAAGCAGATATTTTTTATAGCTATCTTCAAATTTATTTCCATCATAATGAGGAAAATCACTTTCACGAGGATATTGCCCCATAGCCTTGAGTAGCATATTGTAATCATTGGAATCTATTTGTAACTGCATGTTTTTGGGTACAAATTCAGGATATATCAGCGTAATTAAAAAATCATTTATTTCTTGCAATGTTGTGGTATTATACCTTGTAAATACCTTAGGTTTTTTCACCAATCTTCCTTTAGCATTGATGTGAGCTTTTCCTTTTGTTTTTTTTATGTATTGAAAATTACTATAAATTTTACTACTTGAAGCAGACTGTTTATAAATAGTATCTCCTTTTTCATTTAAAAAAACAATAGGGTTGTAATTTAGATTTTGATCACTAGTGCAACCAGGGTCAAAACGTTGAATAATATCAGTATGTTTGATTTCAAGTTCATTCAATCTTTTTTTAATAGCATCGGCTCCTAAAAACTCGTAAGTTCTACTATAAGCATCATTGTCGCTTACAAGCATCATTTTCTTTACATAATTGGCTATACTTGGCATGTAATTGAAGGAAGATGAATCAATTCGTACTTCCTTTTGACAAGGTAGCTTAGCTAAGGTATGCATAATGGCTGTTGAGGGAATTTGTAACCTGTTGCATTTTTCTAATGCTAAGACGGATACAGGCAATTTAACTAAACTGGCTGGATAAAAATATTGTTTAGGTTGAAGCTGGTATTGATGTTGAATCAATTCTTTTTGTCCATTTTCTTTATGGTTTATTTGAGTATAAATTATTTGAATTTCGTACTTTTTAGGTTGACTTAAAACATGCTTGAAATCATCAATTTTAATTTCCATTAAATCCGCAATTAAGTTATCATTTGCAACCTTAGTTGGTAAATAGGGAAGTGGTTTCTGCGCTTCACAAAAGAAACCTAATAAAAATAAAAATAGGGTCAAATATTGCTTATTAAATTTTAGCATTGACTCAAAGGAGTTACTCAAAATTATGGCGTTTTTTTACTGAATAACATCAAATTACTCTCATTCATCTTATAATCATAACCTATACCAAAACCAAGTGGTTTTATCGATTTTTTTTCAGTACTATCATAAGCCAGTTTCAAATCTTTTTGAAGAAAGTTTTTAAACAAATTAATAGGCGCATCATAAGTACCATAATACTGATGGTTCCATTGATTAGCTTCGAAAAACCTCACGGGCACACCAGAATCATCTTGTAAAACATTGATACTTTTATCAAGAATTACTTTTCTTATTTTGCTGAAGTAAGGTTTGTGCAATAAGTAAGAAGCCGATTTTAAATAAGTTTTAACATGAGGCAGCGTGTTAAGAAAACTAGCTAATCTTTTGTTTTTTGAAAGGCCAAGGTCTGAAACATCACAACTAAAGTAAAACACATCTTTAACCTTCTTGCTTTTATTATTTATGCATGTAATGTGCAGACCTTTGCTTCCATTAATAAAGGCAGTATTTTCTGATGTTATAATCCTACCTAAAGTATCAAATGTAACAGGTTCAATTGATTTTATTGAGTGACCACTGCGCTGCATAAAAATGGAGATTAATTGGACAGCGCCATTTAGTTCTTTTGTTGCAAAATCTTCTTCCATACTTAAAGTCCTAAAAAAACTAAAGTTTAAAATTGCATGTAATGATTTTTGAATTGAATTATAATATTTTGGCATGCTATCAATTGCCATAGTATCAATATTGGGTAGTGTTCCAGGAGGTTCTAGTGCTAACATAAAATACGTGGTAGCTTCAGGAAAAAAAGTGGTTACATTTAAAAAATCAGGTCCACTAAAAGGATAAAAAATGGTATCATTATTACCAAAAATATTTTTTAATTCTATTTCCACAAATTCATGCATGGCTTTAAAATGGTTTTCATTTAATTGATTCCATTTTTTGTCTTGACTTGTGGCAAAATTTTTCCAAGCCTCATTATATAATTCAGTTTTGATGGTGTTTCCTTCTGTTGGCTGCATTCCAGCAATATATCTGCTTATATCATTGTTGTGTCGGTTGGTAATTTCTGGAATTATTTCAGGTTCAATTTGAGCAATTGAGTCTAGTTGAGTATGGTTTTGATGGTTATTCTCATTATTATTTGTACATGCAAATAAACTAAATAAAACTAATAATAGCAGTGTGTTTTTGATCATAGTTTTTATAAAAGTCCTAGTTATAACATTATTTAAAAATCTGACGCAAAGATATAAAATTAGCTATTTGTCAGCGATTTGTGAATTTTAAATAATGAGGTAAAATATAAAAAAAATATACTAAAGAATCACGATCAAAACTATATTTGCATAAAAATTTAAAACAATGGATATATTACAGCTACATAAAATTTCAGTTTTCATATTTTTAATCATATACTATTTCAAAATTGTAATGTTATTCAATATTGATGAAAATAAACTATTAAAGTTTACCAAATATTCAAAGGTGCCAGAAATGATTGTTAGCACATTATTTTTGCTAACGGGAATTTATCAATTTTATCTCTTAGGAGCTATAAAAGTGCTACAAATTTGGAAGCTTGTTTCCATTCTTTTAGCAATTCCATTAGCCGTGATTGGCTTCAAAAAAAGGAACAAAACATTGGCAGTAATAGCATTTATTTTATTGCATGTGTCATATATTTTGGCTGAATTTGCAAGGAAAGAAAGCTATATTAAAACAGGGTCGGTTCAAAATACTGGAGAAAAAGTTGATGGAAAAAGTGTTTATATGAACCATTGCATTGCTTGTCATGGTGTAGACGGTCGTAAAGGTTATAACAATGCCGCTGACTTAACAAAATCAACACTAAATAAAATGGATGTTTCTTCCTTAATAACTTTGGGTCAAGGTGATATGATGCCATTTGGCGATGTTTTAACTGAAGAAGAAAAAAATGCAGTAGTAGATTATATAATAACAATTCGCAAAGTTGAGTAAGTTAATTGAAACTGCTGTTCGTCAAAAAACAGCCATAATGGTTGGTGTGATAACACAAAACCAGGATGAAGAAATGGTGAAAGAGTATCTCGATGAATTAAAATTTTTAATTGACACCTGGGGAGCTTTTACATTGAAGAGTTTTGTACAAAAAATGTCAAAACCTGATCCAAAACATTTTGTTGGAAGTGGTAAATTACTTGAAATTAAAGGATTTGTAAAAGACTTTGCCATTGATATGGTAGTATTTGATGATGACTTAAGTCCTTCACAATTAAGAAACATTGAAAAAGTATTAGAGGTAAAAGTACTTGATAGAAGTGATTTAATTATAGATATTTTTGCGGCTCGTGCACAAACTGCACATGCAAAAACCCAAGTAGAATTAGCACTTTATCAGCATATTTTACCACGACTTACTGGAATGTGGACACATTTAGAAAGGCAACGCGGTGGAACAGGAACCAGAGGTGGAGCAGGAGAGAAGGAAATAGAAACTGATAGACGTATTGTTAGAGAAAAGATTACCTTATTAAAAGAAAAGCTGAAGGAAATTGATAAACAAATGGCTACCCAACGCAAGAGTCGAGGTGAAATGATTAGAGTTGCTCTAGTAGGATATACAAATGTGGGGAAAAGCACTATTATGAATTTGTTGAGCAAGAGCGATGTATTTGCAGAAAATAAATTATTTGCCACATTAGACACTACAGTTCGAAAGGTGGTTATTGATAATCTCCCTTTTTTATTGAGTGATACAGTTGGTTTTATTAGAAAATTACCTACGCACTTGATTGAATCATTTAAATCAACCTTAGATGAGGTGCGTGAGGCAGATCTTTTAATACATGTTGTTGATATTAGCCATCACAATTTTGAAGAACACATACACGTTGTAAATGAAACATTGCAAAGTATTGGTGCTTCTGATAAACATACCATTTTAGTCTTCAACAAAATTGATGCTTTTAATTTTGTACCAAAAGATGAAGATGATTTAACTCCCTTAAAACGTGAAAATTTAAGTTTATCAGATTTGAAAAGAACTTGGATGGGAAAAAACAATAATCCATGTATTTTTATTTCTGCTACTAATAAAGATAATATTGATTCATTTAGGACATTAATATATGATTCAGTGAAGCAACAACATATAAAGCGTTACCCTTACAATAATTTCTTATACTAATTTTAGAAAAGAATAAGTTATTTGAGTATTAATTTTTAATTGCGCAAATTATAAATCCTGTTGATAAAAAAGGAATTCTATTGAGGAATGATTTTTCAATTAAAGAAGCAACAACATTGGCAAATTTGGGAGCAAACCTAGTGAATGGATAATGAATAATACTAGTGTTATAAAATACAATTTTCTTAACAGTAAATCCGTTTCTTTTAAAAAGATCAGCAGCTTCATTTTTCTCCCAGTATTTACGTGGAGGCTGAGGTGTGTTTTTGCCAGTTACGGAGGTAACTAATTTTCTTAAAGGTGTTAAAACAAACAATCCAAAATTATCGAGTGAGTTTTTGTGAGGAAAGGATAGTATTAATTTACCACCATCTTTAAGGTGTTTTTTTGCTTCCTCCAAACATTCATCAGGTTTTTCAAAATATTCGAGATATCCCATACCAACTGCACAATCAATTGACACAGAAGTTTTGAAATTTTTTGAATCTGCATGTTCAAATTGGGCTTTGCCATTCGCTATATCTTCGCTAAATTTTTTATTACACGCTTCAATCATTTCTTTAGAACCGTCAAAACCTATATATTTCGCATTATTTTCAACTACAACTTTTTCTAAAATGCCAGTTCCACATCCCATGTCCAAAATGTTTCCATGTATAGGCTGCATTAAATTTATAGTTTTAATGAATCGTTGAATAAAGCTGTAACTAATTGGATTGCTAGGGTCATATAAACTTGCCCAATTACCATTAATGGCTTGTGCACTGAAATAACTAATTACTTTTGATCTATCCATTTGATGCTGCTAATTTAAAGGAATTTTTTTTAGCGTATTAAATTAATTATGGCCAGTTATTAAATTGAAATAAATGGGCATGCCGATCGTAATATTTATTGGAAAAGTTATTGCTAGCGCCATGGGTAAAAACAAGCCAGGATTTGCTTTTGGGATAGAGATTTTAATAGCTGCAGGAACTGCAATGTATGAAGCGCTTGCGGCTAAGATAGAGAACATAAAGCGATTAGAGATATCAGTGGTGACTATTGAACTCAATAAAGCAACAATACTTCCATTAATAATTGGGATCAGAATTGCAAATAATAAAGGAAACCATCCAAACGAAAAAAATGATTGTAATTTTTTACCACTCCTGATGCCCATATCGAGTAAGAAGATGGCTAAAAATCCTTTAAATAAATCATTGGTGAAAGGTTTAATTCCTTCAGCTTGCTTGGCATTGGCAAGATATCCAATTATTAAACTTCCTAATATTAATATAACACTGCTATTTGTGAATGAATGTTTTATTGCCGAAGATTTTTTAATCTTTTCATTTTCATTGCTATTAAACACCGAGATCAACAGTAAGCCCATGATAATTGCAGGCGATTCCATTAATGCCATAATAGCAACCATGTGGCCTTGTAAAGCAAGCTGCTGCGATTCTAGATAAGAAACAGCTGTTACGAATGTTACCGCACTTACTGATCCATAAGCAGCAGCTATAGCAGCTGAATCATAAATATTTAATTTTCGTTTGATTATAAAAAATGTGTAAAATGGAATCAATAATGACACACCAATGCCAAATAGCATCGACATGAGTATTTCTGCTCCTATATTTTCGTGGGATAGCTCTTGCCCTCCCTTAAATCCTATCGCAAAAAGTAAATAAAGTGAAATAAATTTTGATGAATTGGGAGGAATTTCCAAATCACTCTTTAAGTATACTGCAGTAATACCTAGAACAAAAAACAGAAGTGCAGGATTGGTTAGATTTTCAATTAGCAAAGAAAAATTCATCAGTATTTTGTTATGGATTACAAAAATTACAACGCCCAGGATCAGAAAATTTTTTTCCATCCGGATAATTTGTAATAGAAGTATAAAAACATTTTTTACATAAATATTCTACTCCTAATATTTCATAGGTGGGATTTAAACATAATTCACAAGGCAATCCTGGTATATTTTTGTTAATAATGAAGCCGGGTGTGGAACATACAGGACAATTTGATTTAATATTTTCAATAAGTTTTTGAGACACTTGAGCTATTACTTTCATTCTGCTCGGATTATACATAGCGCGCATGTCTGTTTCAACATAAGCTTTTCCGTACAGTTTTACAAATTCTTCAAACATGGGCACCAATTTTTCATATGTGTTGAGGTCTTTTTCCAATCTTGAAAAGTTATCTTTTTTGTCTTTTAATATTAGGGCATGTTCTGGAAACATAGTTTGTTCACAAAATTCATCTAATTCAATTAGAGTATGTATTTCTCTTGCATTGAAATTAGTTTCAGTACTCAATACTGACGCTGTTATTTCAAGATTGTTTTTTGAATCAATAAACATCATTAGCTCGTTGTTGGCTGGTAAAAAAAATGCTGAAGGGTGCATTCCAAATGAACCTTCACTTGCAATTCCAAGATCACATTGAAGCATATTCATACCCATAAGGCATTTAGTTCTTATGGTAGTTAATGCATCATTTTCTCTCTCAATTTCACCGCTAAAAGTTCCCAAAAGATCAGTATTAATATTTGCAGGTACAATACATTTAACGCCAAATTCTTTTTCAAATAAAGGAGCAATAACTGCTTCTTTTTGGTGCTTAGTAGCAATAACTAAATTTCTATTTTTAAACATAATTCAGGGTTTTTTATTAAGATTTTTCTTAGTAAAAAAGTAAGTAATTATGGCTTAATTGCAATTGAAAAACCTGCAATAAAATTATTGATTAGTTATCTATTAACCTGATGGAGACGTCTGAACAAATAGCCAATTTTTTGTTTTCAATTTTAGCAGTTTCAATTAATTCAGAAATTTTTCGAACACAAATTTGCAGTTGTTCAATACGCAACAAAGCATTTTCATCTGGCTTACCTAAACGTTCGTTTGAACTCCAATTTTTAATTTTAAGGAAATTAATTTTGTGGCTAAATAGGTTAATTAATATTTCCTTTCCTTCTATAGGGTTATAAATTCCATCTATTAACTTTAACTGAGAAATATCAACCTTATTTTGACTAGTTTTGGAATTCCTTTTTCGTGTTGTTTTATTTTCAAGTTCCATGTTCTTTAAATTGTTGTGGATTAGGATTTATATCATTATTTATTTATTTTGTTATCTATCTCAATGATAGAAATTATGCTGCATGATGCAATATTTGTATCAACATCATTTTTTAATTTTCTTAGTTCAGATTGTAGAATTTTAATTTTTGATTCTCTATATTTTATATCTTCTTCATTATTATTATTAATAATTTTATTTTCATGAAATTTAATTTTAACATTTATCATTTGAGTAATCAAATCTAAAGTGTCTTGTTTGTTAAATTCTCCGTTTATAAGGTTTATTTTTATCATTTGAATTTTATTTTTTATTGTCCTTGTCCTAAAGAATATGCTTGCTTTCCATCAAATGAGTATAGATTTTCAGTTTTTATAGTATCAATATTTTCTGCAATGGCATTTTGCAATAAGCTTATAATGTCTGTTTTTTTAATCTTACTTCCATCTAATGCCTTGAATCTGCACCTCCAATGATCTGTGCAAAATGTTTCTTCAAATCCATTGGGCCAAACTTTTATACCTCTATTGGTAATCATATTTAGATGTATATTTTCGGCTTCTATCTTTTTAATTTTTGATGCAAGTTCATCAGGATTAATTCCGTTCCAATGAACAAACAAATCAACACCTACTAATTCTTTAGATGCGCCTTTTCTGCGAATGTATTTTGGCAATTTGAGGCTTCCAATTCCATCAAAACTAACCGATTTTAATATGGCGGGTTTTTTATTGAGATTTTCTATAATAGCTTTTGCAAATTCCTTAGTACCTACTTTTTTCTTGCTGACATTTTCTTTAAAAATATCATAGGTGTGAATACCATCCTCTAATGTTTTTAGCCAGGCATTTTGTATCTTTTCAGCAATATCATTTTGTCCGATATGATTAAGCATCATAATTGCACCTTGCAGCAAACCTGAAGGATTGGCAATGTTTTGTCCCGCTCTTTTTGGTGCCGAACCATGGATGGCTTCAAACATGGCGCATTCCTCTCCAATATTGGAAGATCCAGCTAGACCAACTGAGCCAGTTATTTGAGCTGCTACATCACTTAGCACATCTCCATATAGATTGGGCATTACAATTACATCAAATATTTCTGGTGTATCTGCCATTTTAGCTGCACCTATATCTATTATCCAATGTTCATTTTCAATTTGAGGATATTCAAGGGCAATTTCATTAAATACTTGATGAAATAGTCCATCTGTTTGTTTCATGATGTTGTCTTTAGTAAAACATGACACTTTTTTTCTCTTATGTTGTTTAGCATACTCAAATGCATATCTGATTATTTTTTCACAGCCAGGACGACTGATTAGATTTAAACATTGAACCACTTCATCGGTTTGCTGATGTTCGATTCCAGCATACAAGTCTTCTTCATTTTCGCGTACAATTACAATATCCATATTTGGATGCTTTGTCGCTACAACCGGATAAAGGCTTTTACATGGGCGTATATTGGCATATAGGCCTAAAAATTTTCGTGTACTTACATTTAAACTTTTGTAACCTCCACCCTAAGGAGTAGTTATGGGTGCTTTTAAAAATATTTTATTTTTACGAATCACTTCCCACGAAGCTTCTGAAATACCTGCAGTATTGCCAGCTAAGTAGACTTTTTCTCCTACTTCTACTTCTTCAATTTTTATTTTGGCTCCAGCTGCTAAAATAATATCAATTGTAGCATCCATTATTTCAGGTCCGATGCCATCACCTTTCGCAATAGTTATAGTTGTCATATAGTTGGTTTTTGAATTCGGCTGCAAATCTCTGTTAAATTAATTATAAATTAATATTTATATTTGAAATAAAATACATAAATAAAATTAATGAATTATACACTCAATCAACTTCAAATATTTTTAAAAGTTGCACAAACACAAAGTGTAACCAAGGCAGCTGAAGAATTACACCTTACTCAGCCAGCAGTTTCAATTCAACTTAAGAACTTTCAAGACCAATTTGAATTGGCTCTCACTGAAGTTGTTGGAAGAAAGATATACATAACAGAATTTGGGAAGGAAATTGCGCAATCAGCCGAAGAAGTAATTAAACAAGTTTATGCTATTAACTATAGAACAATGGCATTTAAAGGTCAATTAACAGGCCGACTAAAAATTTCTGTGGTCTCGACTGGGAAATATGTAATGCCATATTTTTTGGCAAATTTTATGCAAGCAAATGAGGGCATTGAACTGTTAATGGATGTTAAAAATAAACAAAGTGTAGTTAAAGCCCTTGAATTAAATGAGGTTGATTTTGCACTTGTGTCTATTTTACCCAAGCATTTAAATATTGAAAAAATTGACCTACTGCAAAATAAACTTTATTTAGTTGGTAAATCAAAAGATAAATTTAATAAGAATAGTAAGGCGAAAGAAATTTTTGAAACACTGCCGTTAATATATAGAGAGAAGGGAAGTGGAACTAGACAAGCAATGGAGGATTATTTTGTAAAAAATAATATTAGCGTTTTAAAGAAAATGGAACTTACTTCCAATGAGGCGGTTAAGCAAGCTATTTTAGCAGGTTTAGGTAATTCAATTATGCCACTTATTGGAATTAGAAATGAGTTGATTCATCGTGAATTAAACATTATTCCTGTTAAAGGACTTCCAGTTAAAACAATGTGGAGTTTAGTGTGGCTTAAAGGCAAAAGACATTCGCAGGTTTCTCTTGCTTTATTGGAATATTTAAAGCATAGTAAGAATGAAATTGTGAATGATAAATTTAAGTGGTATGAGGATTATAAATGATGCAATAAATCCGTAACTTTTGAAAGGGCCAATAAATAAGCCATTTTTTTAGTGATTATGACTTAAATTATTTTCAGTTTTATAAAAACTTTCCGTCTTCTTTATTGTTATAAATAAAAATATAGATAATTGTTTAATGAGTATAAATTAGTACCCAATTCAATTTATACTAGTTAAAAGCTCTTAAATTTAATCATATAA
>DAORKI010000116.1:0-10665 GCA_035439485.1 Bacteroidia bacterium | reverse complement strand
GTTCCTGTTCCAAAATCGTAGGTCCATGGCTGAGCGCTTAACTCAAGATTAATTAATAAAAGTAAACTGCCTAAAAAAGCAGTGTAAAACTTTAAAGCGGAGTATATATTTTTCATGACTGATTATTTACAAACACATAGATGTGCAAAATTAATCAATTTTTCGGTGGAGATGTTAACAAATTATCAATATTTGTAAGGAATTTAACAAAAAAAACAGTCCAATGAAAGAAAATTCATGAACTATTTCATTATTAAATTAGCCTATAAACTAATATTTTTTTTAGATAATTTTTTTTTAATGTGATTATTTCAAGCTTAGTCTATCATTTTAATGTGTTTCACTAAACTTTCATCAATCGAATTAGTTTACAAGAAGGCATTAATTTGTATATTTAAAAGCTTAGATTTTAATTTTGATCTTTAAATTAAAGCTCAATTTCAAATAGAATTATTTTATTCAAACTATACTTTATTTAATACTGAACCAACAGATATTGAATATTTCATAGAGGTTCACACGCTATTAAGTATAATCTTTACTTATCGTCTTTAAAGCGATGTTTTAGAACTTTTGCTTCAATATAAAAAATGATTTCTTCGGCCATATTTTTAGCTTGATCCCCAACTCTTTCTAATTTCCTTATAATTGATAGCAAATATAACGTAGCCTCAATATTATCTGGATGTTGTTTTATATAATTTGCTACTATTGAATTTGCCTTTAAATTTATATCATCAAGTAACTCATCTTGTTGAAAAACTTTCCTAGCAAGAGATGAATCTTCTTTATCAAAAGCATCCAAAACACATTCCATCATATTATTTGCTGCTGTATACATTTCTACTACACGGGTAATTTCGAGTAACTTAGTGTCAAAATTATTATCAACATTCATCACAAACTTAGCAATACCTTCTACAATATCGCCTGTTCTTTCAAGGTTCGTGTTAATTTTTAAAACAGCCAATACAAATCTTAAATCAACTGCAACCGGATTGAACAAAGCAAAAATATTTTCACAATCTCGATCTAATTTTAATTCGTAAGTGTTTACCATTCTCTCACTTAAAATAACTTCTCTAGCTAATTCTTTATCTAAATTGAGTAATGCTTCTTTGCCTTTTTGCAATTGCAAATTAACAAGCATCCACATTTTTATATTCTCTGATTTTAGATGTTGTAACTGTATATCGAGGTTGGTCATGTAATTAATTATTTAAATGTAAATTTACTAAAGTTTATTATCCAAATCTACCTGTTATATAATTTTGTGTTTGTTCTAATTTTGGGTTTGTGAATAAATTTTTCGTATTGTCGTATTCAATCAATTCACCTAAATAAAAAAATGCGGTATAATCACTAACCCTACCAGCTTGCTGCATATTATGGGTTACGATAACTATGGTGTATTTACTTTTTAATTCGTAAATAAGTTCTTCTATTTTAGTTGTTGAAATTGGGTCAAGTGCCGATGTAGGCTCATCCATTAAAACCACAGAAGGTTTGATAGCAAGTGCTCTAGCAATACATAACCGTTGTTGCTGCCCACCTGAAAGCTCAAAGGCTGATTTTTTTAATTTATCTTTAACTTCATCCCATAAAGCAACTTGTTTTATGGAAGTTTCTACACATTCCTCAATATAGTTTTTATCTGAATATCCATTAACTCTTAAACCATAAGCAACATTTTCAAATATTGATTTAGGAAAAGGATTAGGTTTTTGAAAAACCATACCAACATTTTTTCGCAAATTATCTACATTGACTCCTTTGGTATAAATATCCTTACCATCAATTAAAACTCGGCCAGAAATTCTTGTATTGTCAATTAAGTCATTCATTCTGTTAAAAAGCCTCAGATAGGTAGATTTACCGCAACCTGAAGGTCCAATGAGAGCAGTAACAGTGTTTGGTTTAATGGCAATATTGATGTTTTTTAATGCATGGGTGGAACCATAAAAAAAATCAACATTTTGGGACTCTATTTTATACATATTAGTTTATTTTTACTTTTTTGCTGAAATATTTTCGCAAAGCATTTGCTATTAAATTAGCAATTAATACAATACTGACCAAAACCAAGGCTGTACCATATGCAATTGGCCGCGATTCTTCAATGTTTGTTCCACTTGTAGAAATAACATATAAATGATAAGGGAGTGCCATAGCTTGATCGAAAATACTATGAGGAATTTTTGGTAAAAAATAGGCCGCAACTGTAAACAAAATAGGTGCAGTTTCTCCTGAAACTCTACCAATTGAAAGAATTAAACCTGTAATGATATTTGGAAATGCCATTGGCAAAACGATTCTACTGGTGGTTTGCCATTTACTTGCTCCAAGCCCTATACTAGCGTGTCTAAATGTGTTATCAATTGATTTTAATGCTTCTTCTGTAGTTCTAATAACAACTGGCAATACTAACAATCCAAGTGTTAATGAACCAGCTATAATGGAGTCGCCAAACCCTAACTTATTTACAAATAATGACATCCCAAACAACCCGAAAACAATAGAAGGAATTCCAGCTAAATTATTTGTCATTTGTTTAATTATATTTTTAATGATACCATTTTTGGCATATTCGTTCAAATAAATTGCTGCCATCACCCCAATTGGAAATGCAAAAATCATACTTCCTAAAACAAGGTATAAAGTTCCAACTATAGCAGGATAAATTCCCCCTTTGGTCATTCCTTCTTGTGGCATTTGACTCAGAAAATTCCAGTTAATTACCCCTATTCCTTTATATATAATAAAAAAAAGGATTGCAATTAATATAAACAAAATAAAAAAGCTTAGCACTCTAAATATCCAAAATGCAATCAGCTGATTTCTTTGTTTTATTTGGGTAAATTTATTATCATCAATTAATTGCATTATTTTGTTGCATATTTATTTCTAGAAGAAATATACTCTACTAGAAGGTTTATAAATAGGGTAATCAAGAAAAGTATGCATCCTAAAGCAAATAATGCCTTAAAATGCAAGCCACCTTCAGGTGCTTCACCTAATTCTGCAGCAATAGTTGCAGGTATTGTTCTTACTGGCTCTAAAATTGTGTGAGGTATTACAGCTGCATTTCCTGTAACCATTAAAACTGCCATAGTTTCGCCAATTGCTCTTCCAATTCCCAAAATAGCCCCAGCAGTGATTCCAGAAATGGAATGTGGAATAATCACTTTGTAAATGGTTTGCCACTTGCTTGCACCTAAGGCTAAACTAGCCTCTTTCATTGATCTAGGTGTGTTTCTCATTGCGTCTTCACTTATAGTAATTATAGTTGGCAGTGCCATAATTCCTAATATAATACTTCCTGCTAAACCTGTTTCACCTACAGGTATTTCAAATACTTTTTGAATTAGTGGAACTATCACCACTAATCCAAAAAATCCATAAACCACTGAAGGAATTCCCGCAAGTAATTCAATTAGAGGTTTTAATATATTCCTTAATTTTTCATTGGCAATTTCACTTAAATAGATAGCTGCACTAAGCCCAAGTGGCAGAGCTAAAATTATTGCAATTAAACTAACCCAAAGTGTACCTAATATTAACGGCTTTACTCCCATTTGAGCAGCAGGTTGTGCTGTTGGAAACCACTCATTTCCTGAAAAAAATTGATAACCATTGATATTTTCGAGTTCAATCTTTTTTCCTTTAAAATTTTTAGCTAAGTACTTCTCGGGAAAAAATGCAATTATGCCGGGAATACTATCAATTAATTTATCAATACAAAGAGGCAACCTTTCAAAATTTTCGCCAATTTCAGCTTCTGAATAATAGTTTGTTATATCTTCAATTCTAAATAAAATAATGGTGTCATTATCATTATCTCCACCAATTTCCTTCCAAGATACGATTTTTTGATCATAAATGTTTTTTATTTGTTCAGCAGAAATTTCATTTACAATGTTATTTTTATTAATAGCTATTACACTTCCTTCCTCTATTGGCTTTTTCATGAAAACACCTAAACCCTCACTGAAAAGAAAAAGAACAATAAAAACCACCGTTACACTTGTTACTGCTCCACTAATGAACAATAAACTTTCAATTATTTTTTCTTTTATTTTACTAATTTTAAAATTCAATGTTGCTATTTTTTTGAAATTACTGTTAATCAAATATTATTTCGGAAGTGGCACATATCCAGTTTGCTCTACAATTTTTTGTCCTTCGGCACTCAAACAAAAATCTAAAAAAGGTTTTATCATTTTTTCAGATGATGGCAAATAATAATAGTATAATGGTCTAACAATAGGATAAGTTTTATTTTTAGCTGTCTCAACAGAAGGCGCTACAAAGGTTTTACCTCCATCATATGATACCTTAATGGCCTTGGTATTATTTTCAAGGTAGGCCAAGCCAACGTATCCTATTGCACCTTTTGTTTGACTAATTGACTGAACTATAGCTCCTGAAGCTGGCATACTGAGTACGTTTGCAGCATAATTCTTATTTTTCATGACATGCTCTTTAAAAAACTCATAAGTACCCGAACTTGATTCACGGCTATAAACCACAATTTGCAAATCATCACCTCCCACTTCTTTCCAATTTTTAATTTTTCCAGTAAAAATACCTTCTAATTGTTCTCTCTTTAATTGAGTCACTTTGTTTGATGGATGAACAATTACAGTTAGAGCATCATAGGCAACAATACTTTCCTTGCTTGCTTTTCCTGCATCTTGCAATTTCATTTTTTCTGTCATCTTAATTTTTCTTGAAGACATAGCTACATCTGTTGTTCCATCAACTAAGGCTGAAATTCCAACTCCACTTCCACCACCCGTGACAACAACTCGTGAATTTTTGTTGCTTTTCATAAAACTTTCAGCTTCTTTTTGTGCAAGAGGTAAAACAGTATCGCTGCCCTTTAATTTTTGAGCAAATGATAGGTTTGTTGTGAATAAAATTGCTAGTAAAACTTTGGTAATTTTCATTGAATTTATTTTTAATTTAATTTGATTAATATTTATATTGCATTCTAATTGTAATAACATTATCCTTTATATCTTTAGTGTAGCCGTTAATTAAGGTAGCTTCATTTATTACCAAATCATAGTAAGCCATAAGTTTTAAATTAGTTGCTATTCTGTAGTTACAACCAAATCCAAAAGTGTCAAACCTAATATCTGCTAACTTGGTATTCGTACCCGATTTTCCAATTTCTTTACCCGATATTTTTATGTTTGGATCATACCAATCGTATTTAGCTACCACTTGAAATTTTGTTAATCCAATGTTTTGAATAAAATAAAAATAAGCACCATTAAACGTTCTATGATATAAGGATGCTGTAGGTGCACCCAAAGGACTTCTGTTCGACTTATCTGTACCAGGTTGTTGACCAGTAATATATTCAGCTCTGATGGTAGTAATTCCTGCCTTCCAATCTAGGGCACCTTGAAAATCAGCTCCTATATATTCTCTTTTAGCAATTCTGTTATAGTTTGCAGTGTCGGTAGCAAACGTAAATCCCTTATCACCATTATTGAGCACTTGATAATTGTAATCTTTGTAAACCCCTGCTCTGTATCCTCCATTGTAGTATGATGCCCCAATTGAAAATGAAATTTTTTCATTAATGGTTGTTTTATTGTATTGAATACGTCCTGTGAAATCTTTATGTGAATCAAATTCAGGATTTACCCCTCCAACACCGTTCATCATTGCCACGTCAACTTTTAATCCATAAAATTTTGACCACTTTGGCAATACCATACTTCCAAAAATTCCCAAATCACGCTCTACAGGAAACAACAATTGATTATATCTAGCACGTTCAGGTGTTTCTCTTACACCTGATGATTGGTTTAATTCAAAACCAAATTGTTCTTGCAATAAGCCTGCAGTTAAACTAAAAATTTCTAACTTTTTATCTGTTACTTTCACAAATGTTTCTCGCATAAACAAACCTTTTTCTGTGGCATCTGTGTTGATTACCATTTCAACATTCTCAAAAGTGTATGTAAATTTAAAACGGCCTCTTCGCATCATAAACCTGCTGTAATACTTACTTGTACCATTTACAAAATCACCACCTGCCACTGAGGGAGCTCCAGCAGAATCAATATATTGAAATTGAGGTTGTATATATCCTGTAATTTTCAATCGTTTCATTTTAGTTATTTCATCTACCGAATTTGTTACTGTTCTTGTTAATGTGTCAAGTGGGTTTTCAATTACATCTTGAGCCAAAATTTGTGGTGAATTTTGTAGAATAAATATAAAGCTTATAAAATATAAGACTTTCTGTTTATAATTCATTTAAGTTAATTTTATGTTAATAGAATATGTGAGTTTTTTTAATTGGCGGCAAAATTATAGGGCAATCTGTGCTCGAATGTTATGAGAATGTTAAGACATTATGAATTTAATTTAGCTAAATTCATGCTGAATCCTTTTAACTGTAAAAGAAAGGAATTAATAATAATGATAGTTCTGGTATGTTAAGTTAATATTTATTAGACTTAACATACAGTTAACTTTTTGTTAACATTAGAGATTTAAACAGCAAAATTGTAATTAAAATAGAACAAAAAGGATTCTTAATTAAAACAAAAAAGCCGCTAAAAGCGGCTTTTTATCTAATTATTAACTAAACAACACTATTAATGAAGTGTTATATTTTGTGTGCTTGTATTACCATTTGCACGAGTTACTGTTACTACTGCCTGATCATCGCAAGTTCCAGTGCCAAAATTAATAGTTCTTGTACTTCCATTACTTCTTGTAAAGGCAATAACTCCGCTATCAATCCAATGGCAGCTTAGGGCACGGTGCAAAGGGGTGGTAATGTTTGCAGTGTAGCTTACTCCGTTGGCATTTACACCATTTCCTGAACCGCTTATACTGTATTGATCATCTGACCACATACTTGTATTTTGACCTGCAATCATAGTTCTTGTGCGCTCAGAATTCCAAGTATGGAATGCGCCAGTAGTTCTGGTAACTTTCATATTGACTGCGCTCACACTCCAAGTCATATTTCCATCAGCATTCAAACCTAAATTAGTAACAGTTCTAGTACCCTCAACTTTATTATCATTTCTGTAATAGTTATTGAAAGTAGTGGTTTTAACTGATCCCTGAGCAAAGTATGAACCAGTGTAACTTACAAGTATTTGCCCTCTTCTATACTTTCCATCATTACATAAACAATTTGTAGTGCCAAAATCAATGGTTAAAAGATGCGGATTGCTAATTGTATCATGTGTGATAACTGCACAATTACTCAACACATCAAGTTGTTCTTCTGCAGACGAATTTCTACCTACAATAGAAGTACCTTTTGCAGCACCATCGGTAATATTTCCTACTTCATCTGAAACAGACTCACTTTCTTCACTATCTTTTGCAGTCGAAACTTCATTATCTACAGTTTCTGTTACATCTTCCTTTTTACAAGAAGTAAAGGCAAGGGCTATTAAAGTTGCTAAAAAGATTGAATTTAATTTTAATGTTTTCATTTTTTTTTATTTTAAAGGTGAATAATAATTTTAAATCGATTTGTACCTATGACCTCAAAAAAAATTAATGGTTTAATGCAACTATAAAAAAAAATAAAAAAAGTTTGCGCAACCAAATTATTGCATATATATTTGCAACCGTTTAATTGCATTTAATAATATCACTTATGAGAAAATTAAAACTTCAAGTACAAATATCTATTGACGGCTTTGTTGCTGGCATTAACCATGAAATGAATTGGATGCAATTAAATTGGACAAGTGATTTAATAAATTACATTGGCGATTTAACAAGTAAAATTGACCAAATTTTATTAGGTAAAAATCTAGCGGAAGGTTTTATACCCTATTGGCAAAATGTGGCCAATAATATTAATCATCCAGAACATCAAGCAGGCATAATATTTACAAATGCCAATAAAATTGTATTCAGTAAAACATTAAAAGAATCACCATGGTTGAATACAAGTGTTTTCAAAGGAAATTATGTTGAAGAAATAAATCGTTTAAAAAATGAGAATGGCAATGATATGATAGTTTATGGAGGTGCTAAATTTGTGGCTTCATTAATCAAAGAAAATTTAATTGATGAATACAATTTACTTGTAAATCCAAATGCAATTGGCAAAGGCCTTTCTATTTTCAATGAACTTCACCAAAATCTTGAGTTAAATTTAGCTGAATGTATAAAGTTTGACTGTGGTATTGCTTTGCTAAAATACATCAAAAAAAACAAATGAGAAGAGATATATTTCAAGCCATTGCAGACCCAACGAGAAGGGCAATCATTTCACTAATTGCTATGAATGCGATGACTCCAAATGCTATTGCAGCCCATTTTGATTGCAGTAGGCAAGCAGTTTCTAAACATTTAAAAATTTTGTCAGAATGTCAATTGGTTACCCAAAAAAATGAAGGCAGAGAAATTTATTATCATTTAGAAATCAAAAAAATGAAAGAACTCGATAAATGGATTGAACAATTTCGAAAATTATGGGATGCACGATTTAATCAACTTGATAATGTACTTGAAAAAATAAAATCAAAAAATAAATAATATGAAACTCCAATTCGATTTTACTATAAACAAACAAACAAATAGTGTTAATGTAAAAAGAGCCTTTGCTGCTGACTTAGAAATGGTTTGGGAAGCATGGACTAATCCTGAAATATTGGATTTATGGTGGGCACCAAAACCATACAAAACTGTGACAAAATTTATGGATTTTAAAGTAGGTGGACATTGGTTGTATGCTATGATTTCTCCAGCAGGAGAGACACATTGGTGCAAGGCTGATTATAAAAAAATTGAGCTATTCAAATGCTTTTCAGGACTCGATGCATTTTGTGATGAAAATGGAAATATCACAGATTCATTTCCTAGATCATTATGGAACAATGAATTCACATCAAAGGGGGAAAATACTTTGGTAGAAATAACCATTCAATACAATTCATTGGATGATTTAGAAAAAATTATTGAAATGGGCTTTAAAGAAGGATTTACCATGGCCTTAGCCAATCTTGATCAATATATTGAAACAAGCATAAAAATTCGAAGAGAGTTAAAAAAAGATAACAAAGAAAGAGTTTGTACCTATTTGAACTTTCCGGGCAATACAGAAGAAGCATTCAATTTTTATAAAAAGGTTTTTAAAAATGAATTTACAGGAATTGGCATACAGAGATTCGCTGATTTACCTGATGATGCAAACCAACCACCTCTTGCTGAAAATGTAAAAAATATGGTCTTGCATGTTGAATTACCTATTACTGCCAATCACATTTTAATGGGGACTGATGCACCTAATGAGATGGGCTTTAATGTTGTTCAAGGTAATAATATGCACATTAGTATTGAACCAGAAACACGAGAGGAAGCGAAAAGGGTTTTTGATGAATTATCAGAAAGTGGCACTATTACTATGCCTTTACAAGATATGTTTTGGGGTGCTTATTTTGGATCCTTTACGGATAAATATGGAATTAATTGGATGATTAATCAAATTTCAAAATAACATGATTGGTTTTAAAATAATTAATGCAAATGGCATTGAAATTAGGTTTGAATGTTATAAAGATAGTGCTCCCATAACAAGTGATGCCTTTCTTAAAATCTTACCATTTACAAAAACGTTCTTTCATGCAAGAATTTCAGGTCAAGAAATTTGGATTGATAATATGCCTTCATTAAATATTATTCAAGAAAATGCATCAGTGTTCACCGAAGCCGGAGAAGTTGTGTTAGGGCCTTCATTTCCTCTAAGAAGTAAAACAAAAAACTGTTTTGGAATTTATTATGGTGAAGGGAAAGGACTCGATGCCTGTAATATTTTCGCAAAAGTGGTTCCTGAAGATGCGGAAAAATTGTTTAATTTAGGTAATGAAATATGGATGAAAGGTGCACAAGAAATTACAGTTGATATCCTCTAAAATAAAACTATTCGAAATAAATCACTTTCAATTATAGGCAAGGTCAATTAATTTAATCTATTTATAAAATTGCTTAATTAAAACAAGCCAGATTTATTCTATAGGTGTCAAATTATAGTTACAATTTTAAATGTAAATAATGCCAGCATTTTATTGGCAATAAAATTAAATTTTAAAATAGATAAATTATCATCAATAATTTTTCACTATTGACAAATTGCTAATTCATTTGTTAAAATTGTGTTTAGTGCATTTAACAATTTGAATAGTTTACTTTCAAAATTTTCTTCTTAAATTCGTTTATAATTTGAATAGCCGAATTTGAAAACTATTGCTCATATTGCTTTTGCTTTACTGTTGTTGCTAAATGGTTACAAGCTCAATGCGCAAATTGTAATCAACGAAGTTTGCACATATAATGATGATGTACTTGAAGATTTAGACGGAGACAAATCAGATTGGATTGAGTTATACAACAGCACAAACAATCCAATTAATTTAAATGGGTACACACTGCAAAGTAAAATACAAAATCTCAGTTATAATTTACCTCAACTTGTGCTTGATGGTCATGCATTTCAAATTGTTTTTTTATCGGGTAAAAATAAATTCGGCTCTCAAGTTCATACCAATTTTAAAATGGTTTTGAATGATACTATTTTAATTAATCAAAATCAAAATATAATAAATTCAGTAGTTGTTCCTGATTTATTTGTTGACCATAGTTATGGTTCAATTGAAGATGGCAATAGTA
>DAORKI010000115.1:0-11016 GCA_035439485.1 Bacteroidia bacterium | reverse complement strand
AGTAAAGTGAGCACAAACAATAAAATCTTACTTTGCCCTTTTAAAATACTTTTGCTAAAAAAACCATCAATCCAACTTTGATTTGATTTATAATTTAATATTTTATCCATACCCGATTGTATAAATAGTATGCTCATAAAAACCAGCACCAGCAAACGAATCAAAAGAATAACCTCTACTTTAATCATTTTATTCCTCTTTGCTTTTTAATATTTTCATAGGCTTGCTGTACCTTTTGAAACTTTTCTTTGGCATCTTGTTGATATTCTTCACCCAAATGACTCACTTTGTCTGGATGAAATTTCACAGCCATTCTTTTATAGGCTTTCTTAATTTCTTCGTCTGATGCTGTATTGTGTACTTCTAAAATTTTATAATCACTATCTGTATCAGCATAAAACATGGCTTTTAAACTATTAAAATCGGCCATATTAATATTTAAAAACGATGCTATTTGTTCTATTACTTTAACCTCCGAATCATGCACTTGACCATCGGCCATGCTCACTCCAAACAAAAAATGTATCAATTGCAAGCGCGATGCATATTCCATATTGTGGCGTATTTGGTTACATACATCATACAATGGAATTTCTTTTTCCAAAATTTCACGTAACAACAGCATTTGTTCTTTGGTTACATCAACACCAAAGTGCTTCACAAAAAAGGCTTTCACATACTCTAACTCTGCCTTCATTACTCGCCCATCAGCTTTCATTACAGCGGCAACTAAAATTATTAAACTTGCGCTAAAGTCACCTCTTTGTGTGTGATGTTTAGCATTGGTAGCCTGCACTGCAGCACCTGAATCATCTAAAACTGCACCCAAAGCAAAGCCAATTAAACCTCCAATTGGGCCACCTAATGCCCAGCCTAAACCTCCTCCAAGCCACTTTCCAAATTTCGACATAACATGATATTTAAAATTTCGAAACAAAATTAATTTTACTTTTTAATGATTCTTTTTAATGTTAAAACAAAAATAAAATCTTAACACTTATTTTGTCTGTTCTCCTTGACATTGTATATGAATTGGAAAAAAACGGCCAAAGCTAACAATTTTTTCAGGCACTAATTCATGTAAAAAGTGTAATCAAAACAAAAAATGTATTAAGATTTTCTGTTCAACACTATTTTTATGTAATAACAAATGAATAACAATATTCTTTGAATTGAAACATGAATCAGTATTTGGGTTCAATCAGTTGGACTATTAAAGAAACCGTTTCGGTATAAATAATAAATATGCAATGGTAAATGTCGATACAACCTGAAATTAATACAAATAGGCTATGCCACAATTGCACTAAATTGAATTGTTCTCGGTATTATTTTTGTTCTATGAAATAACTAAAAACAATGGCCTAGATATAGCCCTGAATACCAAAATAAAAAATGCTCTTTCTGTATTTGGATTAAAATAAATGACTAATTCCTGTAAGAATAAAAGTCCAAATAACCATAGATGCGCATAAATATATCAAAACCTTTTTGCGGTTTTGAATAAATTTATCATTAATTCTTCCAGCAATAAATACACCTAAAGGCAATGATAAAAGTGGTGTTAACACAGCAATTCCATTCAATCCGTATTTTTGCATCATGCTAACTATTCTCCTATTTCTTTTTGTAAAAATGGGTTTCTTTTTAACAGGTGCTTCAATCAAATTATGTTGCCTTTTATTTTGTAAATGAGCCTTGTAGGTTTTAAGCAGGTAATCAAGGCTTAACAAATAAATTGTTATTCCTGAACAGCCCCCAATAATTCCGCCCAAAATAGTTTGATAAAACTCAGCACCAGCCGCCACCGATGCTGGTATAGCAATTACTGGTTTCACCGCACAACCTAAAGCTATGCCCAATATTTTTAAAATTATGACAATCAAAATTATGACTTAACTCCGTAGGCTAAATCACCTGCATCACCCAATCCGGGGACGATATATGATTGTACCGTTAATTCATCATCAACTGCTCCAACCCAAACACTGGTATTTTCTGGCATATTCTTTTCAACATATTGTAAACCCTCCTTACTAGCAATTGCGGCAACAATATGAGTATGTTTGGGAGTACCTTTGCTTAACAGTCCTTTATATGCTAACACCATTGAAGAGCCAGTGGCTAACATAGGATCGGTTAAAATTAAAATTTTACCATCTAATTCAGGACTCGATAAATATTCAATCGCAATTTCAAATGAATTATCCTTATGGTGCTTTCTATAAGCAGAAATAAATGCATTTTGTGCCTTATCAAAATAATTTAACACACCTTGATGTAGTGGTAATCCTGCTCTTAAAATAGTGCCAATCACAATTTGATCATCAATAATTCCAACTTCTGCTTCTCCAAGCGGAGTAGTAACCGATGCCAATTTATAGTTTAACTCTTTACTTAATTCATAAGCAATAATTTCACCCATCCTTTCTAAATTCCTTCGAAAGCGCATACTATCAGTTTGAATAGATGCATCCCTAATTTCTGAAACAAATTGATTAAAAATTGAATTAGTTCTACCTATGATGTTTGCCATAATTTGTTTAGCGTAATTGATTATTTGTGAATCTCAAATTTTGAACAATATATTTCTTGTGCACTATAAACTTTAATGAAGTAAAGTCCATTACTTAAGTCGAGCAAATCCAACTCAACCTGGTTTGAGAATAGCTGTCCAGAACTTTTCATTTTTCCAGTCATATCAAAAATTTGATAGCTAGCACCAGCTTCAAAACCATTCAATTTTATTTTGTTTTGTGCAGGGTTGGGGCTTAATTGAAGCTTATTGCTTTGAATATTTTCCTTAACTGAGAGTGTATTAGGTAAATTATGATCACCTGGACTTAAAGCACCTCCAGTGGGAAAATTAAAGCTAACTTCAAGTGCATCAAAAGTACTACTTGATGCTGTTCCTATTAAATCACCACAATACCAAGCCGCAGCTGATTGGGCCACAGTATTGCCATAAAATCTTACTGCTGCATCTGGGGTGCCATTACTTTGCGATAGTACTGCTGGTGTGTATAGTACGGCACCAGTTGCACCACTACTTATCCAACCAAAGGAGTCAATAATTGATGCACCAGCAGGTAATTCCAATACCCCATCATTATTGGTATCGTAATCAATGCCATAAATTAATGGAGTAGTGCTATAAACTGTCATAAAAGTAACGCTTCCACCCTCAAGAATTCCTCCTGGTATGCCAAATATAAGCGTGTCACGCATTATTGTTGGTGCATTCACTGTGTATCCTAAAGAAGTTCCAATAAAATACAAACCATTACTACCAAGGGTAACATTATTAATTCTAATGACTAAATCAGCATTACCTGCACTTCCCGAATCACTTTCTAAAATTAATAAGTATGTATTTGTAATTGTACTTCCTGCTGGACCTTTTAATTCAATAAACTCAAATGGATTATCATCTCCCGGAGGATTTACTTTTACCTCATTAAGAAGCAATTGTGCCTTGCTAATTGTAATTGAGGCAAATATTAATATCAATAAAGAAAGGGTATTTTTAATTTTCATAAGGTATAAATTGCGATGTTGCAAATATGCTTAATATTTCGGTTTTTTCTAAATGTTTTATTTATTATTTTTACTATTAATCTTTTTTGGCATACATTTTACTTAATAATAATTAAAAGTTTGATTTTGTTGGTATTTTTGCACTTTATTGAATTATGAATCTTAACATTTTAATATTCCTATTTTACTTTTTCAACTTTAGCGTATTTGCACAAAATAACGACCAATTGAATTTTACCGATAGCAAAGGTCAAAAACAAGGCTATTGGCGTAAAACAAATGAAATGGGGCAATTAAAATATGAAGGAAATTTTAAAGACAATAAACCAATTGGACATTTTATTTACTATTATCTTGGTGGTCAAAAAAAGGCAGAAACTGATTATTCAAAAAATGGGGTTTTAGCCCGCACTAAATTGTATCATGAAGTTGGCGGAATTAAAGCCATTGGAAATTATTTAAATGAAAAAAAAGATAGCATTTGGAATTTTTATGATGAAAAAGGTAGACTTACATCCACAGAAAATTATAAAGAAAATAAAAGAAATGGAAAATCTTTAATTTTTTATCCAAGTGGTAAAAAGTATGAAGAAAGTGAATGGGTGGATGATGTGAAACATGGTTTGAACATACAGTATTACGAAAATGAAAAGAAAAAAGAAGAAGGTATATTGAAACATGGAAAATATGAAGGAAAGGTAACTCGTTATCATGATACTGGAGAAAAAAGTGGTTTTGGAAGTTATATGAATGGCGCTCAAGTAGGCGACTGGTTTTATTATGATGAGAATGGATTTCCTACTTTTAAAGAAACTATTAAAAAGGGCGAGAGAATGAATTTTAAATATTATAATGGTACATTTGATGAGGAATATCCAAATGGAATCCCTAAACTGCATATCACTTATAAAAATTCAAAAAAACATGGACCATTTATTGAATTCTATCAGCAAGGACAATTTAAATTTGTTCCTAAAAAAGGAGAAGATGGTTCAAATGAAGAAGTTGAACGAGTTTTAGTTGGAACACAAAAAAAAATTGAAGGAAACTATTTCGAAGATCAATTGGATGGATTAATAATTTATTATACACCTGATGGTAAAATTGAGAAAAAAGAAAATTATGCCAAAGGAGTTCTCTTAAACAAAAAATAAAATTGAGTAAAAAAGGAAAAATATTAGTGGCCATGAGTGGCGGAATTGACAGCTCAATTGCTGCTTTAATGCTTCATGAAGAAGGATATGAAGTAATTGGTATAACCATGAAAACATGGGATTATGAAACCAGCGGTAGTTCAAAAAAGGAAACAGGATGTTGCAGCTTAGATTCCATTAATGATGCACGTTTATTAGCTGTTAATGCAGGTTTTCCACATTATATTTTGGACATAAGAAGTGAATTTGGAAATCATATAATTGATAATTTTGTTGATGAATATTTAGCAGGCAGGACTCCAAATCCTTGTGTACTTTGTAACACCCACATTAAATGGGAAGCGCTTTTAAAACGTGCCGATCAACTTGATTGTGAGTTTATTGCTACTGGACATTATGCTAAAATTAGAAATGAAAACAATAGATATTTAGTTTCAAAGGGACTCGATGAGAGTAAGGACCAAAGCTATGTTCTATGGGGTTTAACTCAAGAAAGTTTAAAAAGAACCATTTTTCCTCTTGGAGCTTATCGTAAAAGTGAAATAAAAAAGATGGCCGAAGATTCAGGATATATTGATTTGGCAAACAAAAGTGAAAGTTATGAAATTTGTTTTGTACCTGATAATGATTATAGGGCTTTCTTAAAACATAAAGTGGAAGGTTTAGAAGAAAAAGTGAATGGTGGTAACTTTATACATACCAGTGGAGCTATGCTTGGAAAGCATAAAGGTTATCCTTTTTATACCATCGGACAACGAAAAGGACTTGAAATTGCTGTTGGTGAACCCTTATTTGTAACCGAAATCATCCCTGAAACCAATACAGTAATGCTAGGAAGTAAAGAGGACTTGGAAAAACAAGAAATGTCGGTTAGAAATTTCAATTTAATTAAGTATCCAAATTTATTGGAGTCAAAAGATCTATTAACAAAAATAAGGTATAAGGATATAGGTACAATGGCTGCAATAAGACAACAAGATGATAAATTAAAAGTTTTGTTTTCGAAAAAAGTAACTGGCGTAGCACCAGGTCAATCAGCAGTATTTTATGATGGTGATGATTTAGTTGGAGGTGGATTTATTGAACGGGCAATTTTATAAAAATTGAAATCGCAAAAATTGAAATATGCCACTCTTAATGCCTTTATTGGCTTGATTGGTTTATTGAATTTATTATCATGTAAAAAACAAACCGAATCTATTTCCGTAGATTTAGGATATGAATATTTTCCCAATACAATTGGAAATTATGTAATTTATCAAGTTGATTCATTATACTATAATGACTTTACTTCGACTATTGATACTTTTAATTTTCAAATGAAAGAAAAAATTACTGAAAACTTTAATGATTTAAGCCAAAGAGTAACACAACGTATTGAAAGGTTTTACAGAAAAAATGAGTCGGATGATTGGTTGCTGAAGGACGTTTGGTTTGCTAACAGAACTGCAAATTCAGCTGAAAAAGTGGAAGAAAATATTCGTTTTGTAAAAATAATTTTTCCATTAAAACTCAATAACATTTGGAATGGAAATCGTTTCAACAATTTAGGTGAACAAAATTATTCATTATCAAAGCTTCATGAAAAATTTAATTTGGATAATTTAAAATTCGATAGTATAGTATATATCACACAAGAAAACGACAGTAATTTGATTGAAAAAAAAATTGCCTACGAAGTCTATGCTAAACATATTGGTTTGGTTTATAAAAAGCAGATAAATATTTTTGATAAAAATTCAGTCATTAATTACACCTTACCTCTCGATTTACGCGCTAACAGCGGATTTAGCGTAATTTACAAGGCCATAAAATACGGAAAAGATTAGTTTTCAACAATTTAATGAATTGCTTTTTGAAAAATAATTGGCTAATTATTTGCCTCATTTAACTTTTTTTTGTATATTCACCCAATATTTAAATTTATTGACATGAAAGGAATCGTTTTATTGGTTTTTGTAATCGCAGTTAATTTTCATTTTACTCAAGCCCAAAATCAAAATAATGCACACACTAACGACAGTATTGTTGTTAATATGCAAGTTCCTGAAATAAAATCTGATAGCGTTAAAAATATTCCTAACGCTGTAATACAAACTAACGTAAATAAGGATGGTGTGATTGAAATTACAAGAAAAGAGTTTAATAAAATCCCACCAGTTAGGCAAGAGATGATATTAAAAGATAAAAATTATAAAATTATTGAAGACTAAATTTATTTAAGAAATTTGTTAAACCAATTGACATGAAATTAATTTCACTTAGATCATATTTGTTTAAAGTACTTAGGTTAACCCTTATTTTACTTTTTATACAAATTTCTGTTTATGCTCAAACATTTAACTACACTGGAAATGTTGAAACATACACCGTACCTCCTTGTGTAACCTCAATTACAGTTGTGGCAGCAGGAGCTAAAGGTGGTGGAAATGCTGGAGGTGCAGGTGCAAAAGTTACAGCAACCTTATCAGTAACACCAGGACAAGTTTTAGAAATTAGGGTTGGCGGAAATGGTGCTTGTCCAGGCGCTGGTTACAATGGAGGCGGAGCAGGTAAAAATGCAAATTCAGCTGCAAATAGTTCATGTGGTGGTGGTGGAGCAACTGATATTCGTGTTGCCCCTTATGCTTTAGCAAATAGAGTAATTGTTGCCTCTGGTGGAGGTGGAATGGGCGGTGGTACCAGTGATGGAACAGGAGGTGCTGGAGGATGTCAAAACGGAGTTGCTGGAATCAGCCCTTTTGGTGCAGGAGGTCAAGGCGGAACTCAATTTAATGGTGGAAATGGCGGTCCCCCATGGAATGCAAGTGGAAATGCAGGCACTGCTGGTCAGTTAGGATTAGGAGGAATTGGGGGTACAGACCCATGCTACAACGTTGCTCCAGGAGGTGGAGGTGGCGCAGGAAGATTTGGTGGCGGTGGTGGTGGAAGTGACTGTTTTGCTTCTGCTCCTTACGGTGGTGGCGGTGGCGGTGGCGGCTCAAGCCTTATTCCTACTGGCGGTACATGTTTGCAAGGAAATAACAACAGTGCTAATGGCGGCTATGTAACTATAACTCCAGTTTTAGGAAATATTACCATAACTGCAAATCCAATTGCACCCTTAATTTGCCAAGGAGCTTCAGTTGAACTCACAGCCTCAGGAGCCTTAACCTACGATTGGTCACCAGCAGCGACCTTATCATCTGCAACAGGCGATACCGTAATTGCAACTCCTACAGTAGCTACTACTTATACAGTAACAGGTACAGATGCCACTGGTTGCACAGGAACTGCAACGGTAAACGTTGGCTTTTTACCTACCCCAATATTAACAACAGTGGCAAATCCAACCGCAATTTGTATTGGCGATACCGCTGTGGTAACTGTAACTGGAGCCACTAATTGCACCTGGACAGGCAATTATCTTTTTGCAAATGCCGCCAATGACTCAATTTGGGTCGCGCCAACTTCAACAGAAACTTATAGTGTATCAGCCACTGCTGCTAATGGATGTGTAGGCTCACAAACTGACAGTGTGGTTGTTAATCAATTACCTCTAGCCAATGCTGGTCCCGATGAAACCATATGTGTTGGGGGAAATGTTACTTTAAATGCTTCTGGCGGGACAGCTTATAATTGGTCACCAGCTACTGGACTGTCTGCTACTAATGTTAATAATCCAGTTGTTACTTTAAATAATACCCAAAATTATATTTTAACTGTTACTGATGCGAATGGATGTGTAAATAGCGATAGTATTACTGTCAACACGGTTCCTTTGCCTATAGCAAATCCTGGAAGTAATGTAAGTATTTGCCCAGGAGCTAATACCACATTGAATGGCAGTGGAGGTACAACTTACACCTGGTCGCCAAGCACCTACCTAAGCAATCCTAATATTGCTAATCCAGTTTGCACACCAGCTGCCACCACAAATTATACACTTACAGTATCAAACGGTACATGTACTTCTTTGCCATCGGCTCCTATTACTGTCACTGTGTACAATCAACCAGCTGCTCCATTAATTAATGTTAGTGGTCCAATTACATTTTGTCAAGGAAATAGCGTTACACTAACTTCCACAGCAGCCTCCAATAATTTTTGGAGCACTGGCGCAACAAGTAATAGTATTACCGTTACAAGTTCAGGAAGTTATACTGTTTATTATATTGATGCTAATGGTTGCAGTTCATCAGTTTCTGCTGCAGTTAATGTAGTTGTAAATCCATTGCCTGCTATACCAACAATTTCTGCTTCAGGGCCTTTAACAGTGTGCCCAGGTGGAACAGTTGATTTAACTTCATCTATCGCCAACGCTTACACTTGGTCAACAGGAACTAATACACAAACAATTACTGTAAATGCATCAGGAAATTATTCAGTAACTATCTCTGATATAAATGGTTGTACTGCTACTTCAGCCAATACACAATTTACTGTACTTCCAACCCCTCCTACTCCAATTATTTCTGCGAGTGGACCACTCTCATTTTGTACCGGTGATAGTGTAACATTAACAAGTACTTCTGCCGCAAGCTACCTTTGGGATAATGGTGCCACTACACAAAGTATAACTGTATATAATACTGGTTCATTTAGTATTACCAATATTACTTCTGATGGGTGTATCACTCCTACATCTGCTACTACTAACACCACCATGTTTCCAATACCACCTGCACCTGTAATAAATGCAAGCGGTCCATTAACCTTTTGTTATGGCAACAATGTAGTTTTAACGAGCACTGCAGCCTCTGCTTACAATTGGTCAAATACATTTAATACTCAAAGTATTACAGTTACATTGTCTGGAACATACAATTTAAGTATTATAGATGCAAATGGCTGTCCATCTCCATTGTCAGCTGATGTTATTGTTACAGTCAACCCTTTGCCTCAAAGTCCAATAATTACGGCTAGTGGCCCAACCACTTTTTGTACTGGAGGTAGTGTTAATTTACAATCAAATCAACCAAATGGCAATATATGGAGTACAGGAAGCAATGCAAATAGTATTACAGTGAGCAACTCAGGCAATTATTTTGTTTCATATACCGATGCCAATAATTGCACCTCTCTAGCATCAAACCCTGTGATGGTTACAGCAATGGCTTTAGCACCAACTCCAACAATTAGCGCTGATGGTCCAACTACATTCTGTGAAAATGATAGTATTGTATTAACTTGTTCTCAAGCTCAAACTTACTTGTGGAGCACTGGTGAAACTACTCCATCCATTACGGTTTTTGATTCTGGCAATTATTCAGTTTCAGTAACTGATGTGTGTAACCCTATTGACCCAGATACCAACATTGTAATAAGCGTAAATCCTAGTCCTGTTGCTGCTTTTGAAGCTCCAATAACATTTGATTGTTTACCTGCAACAATTGCTTTTATCAATAATAGTGCTGGTGTAGCAGCAAGTTTATGGGAATTTGGAGATGGAGGAAATAGTATTGAAAATAATCCAGTTTATGTGTATAACTTCCCAGGAATATATGATATCAGTCTTACTGTATTTGATGCAAATGGATGCACCAACACTAAAACTATTAATGAATATATCGAAATATTTCCAGCTGCCGAAATCAGGTACACCATTTCTCCAAAGGTTACCGATTTATTAAACAGCGAAGTAGTTTTTACAAATCTTACAGAAAATTGTGCTTCTCAAGAATGGAGTTTGGGCGATTTAGGAAGTGGAAATTCACCTGTTTTTTCCCATATTTTTGAATCTACTGGCACTTTTCCAGTTACACTTTCAGTTGTAACCGATAAAGGCTGTATTGAAGAAATCACCGACTCTGTTATTATTGATGAAAATTACGTAATTTATTTCCCTTCTTCATTCACGCCAAATGGTGATGGATTGAATGATGTGTTTATGCCATTGGGGGGAGGTATTGATAATTTTAAACTTGATATTTATAACCGATGGGGAAATTTAATTTATTCAACCCAATCACTAAGTCAACCATGGGATGGTAATGGTCATGGGCAAGATAATTATGTGTGGAAAGTTTATTTAAAAGACAATAAAGGCGTTGATAGAGAAATGATAGGTAGTGTGACTTTATTGAGATAACAAGCTATCAATCTTTATAAAAATGATAAATAAATTGAGCGTTTTCTCTCTTTATTTTGTTTATTTTTATTTCTAAATTTTCATCTGCTAAAAATTTGGTGTGTTTAATTCCACCAATATAAAATTTACTTAAAGGAAAAATACCATAAGACAATGCAGTAAAATACAATTTTTGTTTGAAGAGTAAAATAGGCGCTGCAACAAAAATTCCGTTAATTAAAAATGAAGTTATACCTTCTTTGATTTCTCCTTCAT
>DAORKI010000114.1:0-11050 GCA_035439485.1 Bacteroidia bacterium | reverse complement strand
AAAAAATCTGCCTTGCAAGGTACTATTATTGCTATTGTGTTTATTTTGTTATGCTGCCTAGGTTGTATCATTTATTATCAAAAAATAAAAAATAATAATAAGTATGCCTCCAATGATAGACCTTGAAAAATTAAAATTTCCAATTGGAAAATATGAAGCGCCAACAACAATTCCCAAAGCAACTTTAAAAAATTGGATAAACGATATTGCATGTTTTCCATCAAAAATATCAAATGAAGTTATTCATTTGAACCAAAAACAACTCGATACACCATACCGACCTAATGGTTGGACCATTAGACAAGTGGTACATCATTGTGCAGATAGCCATATGAATTGCTTAATTCGAATTAAATTAGCGCTAACCGAAGATAATCCTATCATTAAACCTTATTTTGAAGAACGATGGGCAGAACTTGATGATAGTAAATTTTTAGACATTGCACCTAGTTTAAAAATGATTGAAAACATTCACTACCGATGGGTAGTTTTATTAAAAGGCTTAAACGAAGAACAATTTGCCAGAACTTATGTGCACCCAGGCTATGGTAAAACCTACCGAATTGATGAAAATACAGGGCTTTATGCTTGGCATTGTAATCATCATCTTTCGCACATTACTCAAGCTAAAAAGCAAAATAATTGGAACTAATATTTGGTTTTAATGAGTTGTAAATCACTTTCACATTGCGCTCTCCCAAGTGTATAAAAGGATGTTATTTTTAAAAGTCAAATAAGTATTGTTGCTTGTATTTGCTAGAAAATTATGTTTTTTTTAACTCCAATAAATGAGTTATAACCTTAGTTTTGTAATAAAAATTAATTTAGCCAAATGAACTCCAATGTTAAAAACAGGCTTATCTAGGGTAAAATAAATAGTAAATATGGAAAAAAATCATTTTAAAATAACCATTCACATGGTCTCTAGTTTAGATGGCTTTATTGCCAAAACCGACAACAGTGTTGCTTGGTTTGAAACTTCTAGTGAATACGATAAGGGCATTGATGCTGAAAGTGCTGATGAATTTTTTAAAAAAGTAGATTGTTTTGTTATGGGGTCTGAAACCTATTTACATGCTTATGAGCTTTCAAAATCATATGGATGGGCTTATGGTGAAAAACCAACTATAGTATTAACAAGTAAAAACTTGCCAAAAGAGAAAGAAAACATTGAGTTTTATAATGGTAAGCTCATACAACTTGTGAACGAACAATTAAAACCAAAATTTAAAAACGTATGGGTGGCAGGCGGTGCAATGCTTGCTATGGAATTTATTAAATTAAAATTAGCAAATGAAATAAGAGTGAGTATTTTGCCTATACTTTTAGGAGAAGGCTTGTTGTACTTTAACAAACTAGGACAAGAGTTAAAGCTAAAGCTAAAAGAATCAATAGCATACAAAAATGGAATGGTAGAATTGTGCTATGAAATAATGCAGTGATATAAGTTTGGGCGACCATGCTGTATAATATGCATTTAATTTTATGTTGAAGAGTATAAATCTTACACCTGAATTATAGCGTATAGATGATATTGTATTATATGGATTTGAAGTACTTCCAACAACCGCATGATTATGCTAAGTGCTGCTTCGGGATTAATTTGTGAATTTACAATTCTTTTTTAAGTTTGTAATAGCTTTGCAGTTCAATACTTTTGCAACTCGACTATCCCAGAGAATGCAAATCGTTATCACAAATGCTAGAAAAGAAACTATATATAATTTTGACACTTTTTCTTTTGGGAAATGGATCAAGTTTTGCACAATCAAAGGACTCACTAATTAGCGTCATAATAGCAAAATTTCAGCATATTGAGAGCCACCTTAAAAATTATAACATCACGCTGAATGAACTATTTGACGAATCAATTGATGGAGGACAAATATCATATTATCATGAAGGAAAAAATATTAGGTTAATTGAAATTATGCGATTAAGCGATACAGGTAAAAGAGAAACCAAATACTATTTTGACAATGAAAAACTAATCTTTGCTATTGATGCACACTATAAATATAATCGACCTCTATATTGGGACATTAATAAAGCTAAAGAATTTAATGACACAATTATCTATGATCCCAGTAAAACCAATGTAAAGGAAGATAGGTACTATTTTTCAAAAGAAAAAGTAATAGGTTGTATTGCCAATGACCAAAAAGAACTAGATAAATTGAATTCTAATTTAAGGCAAAAAATGATAGAAGCTAATGGACAGCGCTTGATTACAGAGGCTTATAAATTTAAAGACAAATTGAAAAGATGAAAAGCACATGTGCTAGCTGCACATTGGTCAAAGTTGAGGTGTTGTATACAATTGACAGTTATGTGGTAATCGAATGTTCAATTCTCAAAATAACTTTTGTGTTGAAAAGCTTGTCATACGCTTCCATCAAGACCTTATGCCACATTACTCGAATGAAAACTGAGATTTATTTTTTGCATTTAAAAATAAAGTACTTATCTACAGCTTTAGTAAAGTGAAACGACAGTATGTTGATTTCATTCGGAAATAAAAACACTCAAAAAATTTGGGTAGGTGAAAGGGTAAAAGGTTTTACGATGAAGTTCAAAAAATTACTCGAAGAATATTAAGAAGTTAAATAGCTCACCAAACTTGACAGATCTTTTGAATTCACCATCAAATGACTTAATAAATAAAAGGAAAACTGAAAAGCCTCTACTCAATTGGAGTTAACGACCAAATTTGGATAATATTTATTAGGAATAATGGAAATGCCAAACACGTTGAATTAATTGATTCTTACTAAAAATAAATGCAATGAAAAAGTTGAGAAATATACATCCAGGAGAAATACTTCAAGAAGAATTTTTAATTCCTTTGGAGATAAGTGCTTACAAATTATCAAAGGACCTTGGTATTCCCCAGACACGTATTTCGGCCATTCTGAAAGGAACAAGAAGAATAACTACAGATAATGCGCTGAGACTATCGATATATTTTGGTACGACAGCTAAATTTAGGTCAGGGCTTCAAGACGACTATGATATTGAAGCAATGCGTAATGAAAAAAGAGCTGATTTAAAGGCAATCAAGCATCATGTTCACTGCACTTCATAACAATAAGCTTGACCGGTGAATAAATGATTCTGATTTCATTTTTTTAATTTTTTATTCATGTATACCTCAGCCATGATAATGTTTTACTATTAATAATAAGTGCCAATTTAATAAAGCATTTTTAAAGATGGAAACAATAACAATACTAATTTAATTCAGTATTTTATTTAATTTGGAATTTTTAAATTAATTTAGCCTTTTCAAAAAAAATAGGGCATTACCTTATGATACCAAATGCTATTATTTTTTAGACCAACCTTAAAAATAAATTTACAATGATAAATGCCGATACAACCTGAAATTAATACAATTTGGCCATGCTGAAGTTAGACTATTTTGAAAGTGTTATTGGTATTATAGAGTAAATGAAAATGTCAATTGATTTGGCATATCAATTTTAGAAACATGAATTATAAAAATACTTACACAATATAACGAGACAAAGCAACAACATAATAGTCAAGAAATAAATTGAGAATACAATAAACAAAATATGAGAAAAGTAATTGCTGCTACAAATATTACCATTGACGGAGTTTATGACCACACCGAAGGCATAGTGGATGCTGAAATACATCAGCACTATGCCACATTATTAAATAATGCGGACATTATACTTTATGGTAAAATTACTTACCAGCTTATGCAATATTGGCAAACACTTTTATCAAACCCTTCGGGCGATAAAACAGCAGACAACTTTGCCATCTCAATAGACAAAATTCAAAAAATTGTTTTTTCACGTTCACTCAAAAATACGGGTTGGGACAGTGCTAAATTGGCAAGCCAATCATTGGGCGATATGGTAAGAGAGCTAAAGCAACAACCTGGAAAAGACATTTTTGTGGGCAGTCGTAGTTTAATTATGCAACTGATGGACTTAAATTTAATTGATGAATACCAATTGTGCATTCAACCTGTTGTGGCAGGTAAAGGTTCGCTATTATTTGAAAAAGTAAACCAAAGAACTATGCTCAGGCTTGTTGATACTAAAATATTTACTAACGGGGCTATAATTCTATATTACCAGCCAAAAATAAAATGAAAATAAACATGGACAGAAACATCTTGGTGGACAGAAATATCCCAATTGCTGAGGAAAGTATTGGTTCAGTCTACCGGATATGCTACACCAGAGCTATTGGTTTTAGCCCTTTTTACCATTATAATTTAGTTCGCACTGGCAGTTTTGTGTTCAGCAATGATGCATTATGTCCCAATGGCCAAACTTTATGTATCAGCTTATGAAACAAGTATGCTGTTTATTACTCATTTTGAATTTTGCACTTGTTCTGGCACAATCAGTTGAACTTTTTGCATTTCCCAAAATAGTAATTGAAGGCCAAACAAGGCAAAACTTTATTCCCAGTGGTTGGACCTTGGTTGACTCTGCCTTAGGCGATTTGAATAAGGACCATGAAATGGACATGGCCTTTATTATTAAAAGCAATGACAGCTTAACCACCTATACTGTGAAGGAACAGCAAGGTGAAGCATTCGTTGAAGTAAATAGGAAAGAAAAATACCCAAGAAGAATTTTAATCGTAATCCTTAAGCAGCCACATAAGAACAGTTATAGATTGATTAATCAATCTAATTCAATGATTGTAGGGCAAAATACAAAAATCGAAATTGTAAACCATGCTTTAAAAATTGAATACAACACCAGTATGCATGAATCTACTTTTTCAATCAGCTCCAATTACTATTTCAGTTATCAAAATGAACAACTATGGTTGAGCAAGTTTGATAGGTTAAGCATATCAGGTGAGCAAACTGAGTATTGTGTGATTGATTTTATAAATAAAAAAATGGAAAGCACAAAAGGAAAAGCGGCCAGCGCATGGAAAAAGCTCGATACAATACAACTTAAAACAATGGAGGAATTTAAACAACCTTTTGTTTGGTACATTACTGAAGGCATTACGATTTAAAGCGCAAGACTGCCCATAAGTGAAATAGGCAAAGGTGATGCACCTCAAACACAACTTTTATGCCCCATCAAACTTTAGCCCTTGGCTTAAAATTGCTAATGAAATTGGGTAGCATGGCTTAGCCATGGCGAGTTGCCAAATGAAAAAGCATAAGCCCTAAGCTATTTTTTTAATTATTTAATTTTTGGTTTATGCGTTTAAAGGCCCTTTTAGCATAGGACAAACTGGACTATTAAAAAGGGAAGCTCATAATAACGGCTTTTTGTGGATGGGTAGTATAGTGTTGCTTGACTTAACATTTTTACTTAATTATTTGGAAATATCTAATTAATTTATCAGATTCACAAAAAATAAGGCTTAGTTCAACCATAACAAGGAACTTGGAGAATTGATCAGAACCATTGAACAAACACTGATACATTTTTGATATGCAAATTTGTTATATTCATCTTTTTGGAAGTAGAGTAAGGTAAGCTACTTATTTCATTTCTTGGTCGTATGATTATTATAAGTACTCATTTAAGCTATGGTTAAATAAATAGTGCCCTACAATGATGATTAACAAATACAATTATAATTTTTATTATTTGTAATGAATTAATAAATTTGTTATTTAATCAATTATTTCATTGAATTAAACAAGTAATATTTATATTTTAAATTAAATTAAGGGAAATTATGATTATTTTATTTATCCTGTTTACACCATAAAACAAATGTTTCTTGATACCCTAAAAATTAATAATTGTCTTTTCTTATTCATTAATTTTCTTCAGATATGAAATTATGATAATTGGATATTTTATCTATCACGAAAATTATGATGTATTCGTAATTAGTGCTATTACAATCGGATATTTACATCTGATTAATGTTTACTTGAATAACAAAAAAAAGGAAAATGAATTACTCGAAAATGAGGACAATATTAAAATTGCCTCAGAAAAAAACCGTATCGCCATTGAAATGCACGATGACTTAGGTGCCGATTTAAGTAATTTACTATTTAAACTTAGGATATACCAAAATCATTTTAAAAGCCATAATATGGAAGACTATAATGAAATTGAAAATTTCACAAAGTCAATCATTAAAAAAGTAAATGAAACAATTTGGACCTTAAATAGTGAAAAAGATAATTTAAAGTCCTTATTCAATTTTATGTTGAAATTTTTAGATGATTTTTTAACTCCTAAAAATATTTCTTTTGAGTTTAATGAATTTAATTTAAATAATGAAAGAAGCATGACTGTGGACAAAAGAAGAAATATTTTTCACTTATTTAAAGATACTTTAAATTTCGTTACAGAGGAAATTTCATTAGATAAAATATACATTACTCTGATGGAGGAGCCTGATTTTCTAAAAGTAATAATACGTTTACCAGTTAAATTTGAAAATAAAAATTTTCAGTCCCAATTTTTAGCATGCATTGAGTACAGATTGGGAGCACTATCAGCAAAATATAACATTGAGCAAAATCAAGCTGAAGCAACTCAATTTACCTATGAAATTCCTATTTAACATGATATGAAACGAATCTATTTTTAATTTTACTTACTTGAAAAAAATATGTTTGATAATTATAACTACGAAGACAGTTTTTTACATGTATATATTTTAAATAATTTAGTAGAGTACAGTCTTTGCTTTTTAGTTGGAAAATTAATATATCTTAGAATTCAACATTATTATTTAACCACCAAAAACTCGGAATTGAAATTAAATGCGGTTAGAAACCAAATAGCCTACGAAATGCATCAAGATATTGGGAATGATTTGAATGCATTATTATTTAAACTTAAATCTTGGCATATTAAAAATGGAGGTCGAAACAATAGAGAATTTGAACAAGTAGAAAAAAGCACCATTGGGATTTTGACAAAAGTGAATGATATTGTTTGGTCATTAAACAATGAAAAAAATAATTTAAGTTATTTACAAGAGCACTTTATTGGCTATGCTGATGAAACTTTGACTAATGCCCAAATAAATACTGAAATTTTTTCGGCTGAGAAATTGCCTCTTAAAAAGATTAGTCTTGATATAAAAAAAAATTTATTTCTCCTTTATAAAGAGGCTATCAACAATATAATAAAACACGCCAATACTGAAAATGTGATCATCACTTTTGCCTATAAGCGCAGTAAATTTAAAATTAAAATTGTTGATTTTGGTAGAGGATTTGACGAAAATAGTATTATTAAAGGTAATGGAATCGATAGTATGCAAAGTAGAATAAAATTATTGAAGGGGAATTTGTCTTTTCAAAAAAACATACCCAATGGAACAGTGGTAATTATTGAAATAAAAATTTAGATTATATTTGTTATATTAAAATAGTGCTAATATGAGTTCAGAACAAATATCAGTAGCGCTGGTAGAAGACCATGCCGAATTTAGAAATAGCTTGTGTGAATACATCAACAACAACAAAACTTATCATTGCATTGCCTTTCCCAATAGCCAAAGTGTGTTATCTTATATTAAGGAATCACATCAATGTCCAAAAATAATTTTAATGGATATCAATATGCCCGGAAAAGATGGTATTGAGTGTACACAAATTATTAAAAATAAGTATCCTCAATCCTTGGTGATGATGTGTACCAATAGCGAAGATGATGATAAAATTTTTAAGGCTTTACAAGCAGGTGCAAGTGGATATATTTTGAAACAAGATACGTCAAATGATATTTTTAATGCATTGGAAAACTTATTACAAGGTGGCTCACCTATGAGTCCTTTAATAGCAAGAAAAGTAGTAGAATCATTCAGTCAAATTAAAAAAAATGAAAACCCAGTTGAAATACTTTCAGAACGAGAAAATCACATTTTAGAACAATTAGCATCAGGACTTCGTATAAAACAAGTGGCAGAGCAAAATTTTGTTTCTGTAAACACAGTTAAAACACATATACGTAGAATTTACAATAAACTACAAGTAAATACCCTTATGGCAGCTGTGAATAGCATAAAAAAATAAATTTGTAATGTTATTTTTATTAAAACTTGAAAAAATAAGATGAGGTAATACTTCATTGGGATTGAGTAATTGGTTAAATTGGTAATAAAGATTTGTTTAGGCCTATCGCTTTTTTCAAAATAAAGGCAAAGGAGTCTGCATCAATTAAATCCAATTTAGCCTTAATAAAACAGCATGGATGTATAGTTTCCTTAAACTCAAATTAATCATTAGAAATTTACTCAAATCATTTTACTTCAATCTCAAGTACTTACTCCTATTTCGAATTTCAAAATAGCTCGCAATTCTTTCAATCCAAAGCAGTACGTGAGCACTTGAAACTTTTGCAAAATTTTATTGACCAACAATTCCTAATGCGTATTCTGGGTTAAATTTGTATATTTCGGATACATAATAATAAAAAAAAAACACTTTTATTTATGCTATAAAAGTGTTTTTGTATTTTTTAATTTGGTAAATGAAAATTACCTTGTTCAATAATGCAACGTAAATAACTTTAGGTTCTTTACTATTCAATATTTGTCTTAATACGCATTTTGACTGACCTGTAGATTAGCTGCTATATTGTACGTTTTGCTTATTATGAGGAAAAGCCAGTGCATATAAGCAATCTACTTCCTTACGCAACAACATAATCATTTCGGTATAAAACTCAGGGTTGTATAAGGCTTGATTTTGTGTAGCCTTATTTCCTGTTACATGCATGTTAGCAGCAGGCATATCACGCAACAAATTTTCTTCATTGAAATTTAATATATAGGCACTTTCTACCTTTAAAATTTGGGCAATTTTTTCGAGTTGATGTACTGTAAGTTTGCCATCTTTTTCAATTTTACTGTAGCCTTGTTGGGTCATATCTAACTCAATGGCCATGTAAGTTTGGGTAAAATTGCGCAATTCGCGCAGCTTTTTAATTTTTTGTCCTACGTTGTTTTTCATAATTGTATTTTTAAGTTAAAGGGTACACTTAAATCGATTACTTTAATCGATGGTGTAAAATACAATTAATGGTTTTAAAGTACAACTATTGGTTTAACTAATTTTAACAAAAACCGCCCATATTTGCAAAAGAAATCAAACTAAAATTTAGGTTCAACGAAATTAATAAAACATTAAAAGAGTAAAATTAAACAATCAGCTAAAAAACAAAAATCAGTAAAATTTAAACCCTTTAATCCCTTTAAAAAATGAAAACAGTAAAATTATTAATTGCAACAGCACTTGTAAGTACCTCTTTTTATGCCTGCAAAAAAGAAGAAATAAATATTAAAGCCAAATCAACTACCTACCAAAACCAAAACTCAAATAATTTAGAGCAAGCGGCTGCAGTCGGTATGGCCAATGGAATGATTAAAATTGTATTTGATAATATTGGTAATATGGTAATTGAAGGCAATCCTAATTTAGACAAATTAATTACTATGTATAATGCTTCATCCACAGCAATACAAGCTGCTCAAGAAGTATTTAATATTAATCCACAAGAAAAGTTGAGCATACTTTTTGACCGTGATGGGAACACCATTGCTTCTGATATTCCTGCAGTACCAGTAGGTACTAACATAGATGCATTTATAAGCAATTTTTGTAAAATTAAACCTACATCTGCCATGACAATTAAGGTGACCAAAAGTGCTTTAACCAAAAATCATGAAGAATTTTGGAATGCTTTACCCGAAGGAGCCAATCAAAAATTTACAGAGCATGTGGCCCTTTTACAACAAGAGCTTCCATTAGGCTATAGCTTACAAGTATCTTTGTCAGAAAATGAGAGTCCAAATATAATTTACCTTGACGAAAATGGAAATCCACAACCTGTGCAAAATCCTAACTCGAATTGTATTTCTACTGGTAGTGGTTTCGTTACTTATTTGAAATGTATAGTTGACGGAGGTTCCTGGTTTTTTTAACAACATTTATTTTAATTTAAAAATTATAAAATACTGATTCTCAGTATAACTTAAAGGGAGTGAAACTGAGTAAAAATGCGACAAAATTGTCGCATTTTTTTTTATAACCTTAAACCACAATAAATACGATTGATATGAACTTGATTTTTATATTTGTGATGCCAATAATGATTAATTTTTGGAAATTTTTATCTTGATTTAATTATGCTCAATACTCAAATAATAAAGCTTGTTGTCTTTTCAGTAATTTTTCATCTATTTTATATGGTGTCCAATGGACAACAAAATAATTTTGTTAAGATTGACAAGATTAAATTAGACAACTACAATACAAATTGGGGCGAATTAAAAGTTGCTGGTGTGGTAAAATATGATCAATTAGACGAAGATGGTGTTCCTGAAAATTTAGTGATATATCAACAATTAAAATTATTTACAATTAAATTCAGCCAAAGAGATGGCAGTGAAGGTGCTTTTCGCTATAAACTTTTAGGTTTAGATAATACTTGGAGCCCTATTTCTCCGAAAAATGAAGTAAGCTATTATAATTTGTTGCCAGGTAAATACACATTTATAATTCAATTATATGGCAATGGCAAATTGATTGAGCAAAAGCAATTTAAGTTTGAATTAAATGAAACCTTTGACAAAACTTTCGTAGCATACTTTATTTATTTGGTAATTTATACCATCATTATATCCATCCTATTTAGTTTTAGAAACGGTCATTTGAAAAAAAGCAAAAGAATTTTGGAGCAAACCGTAAAAGAAAGAACAGCCGAAATTTTGTTGCAAAAAGAAGAAATTCATTTACAAAAGTTGATTGTAGAGGAAAAGCATCGTGAGATATCAGATTCTATTAACTATGCCAAACGCATACAATCAGCTTTACTTACCAGTCAAGAATATTGGGACTCCATTTCGCCTGAAAACTTTGTGATATGGCGCCCTAAGGATGTAGTGAGTGGTGATTTCCACTGGGCATACCAGTTAAATATTGGCAGCAAACATTTAATGACGAGTCAGGAGGTAGCCGTATGGTGTGCTGCCGACTGCACTGGTCATGGCGTTCCTGGTGCATTTATGAGTATGTTGGGCATGTCGTTTTTAAATGAAATAGTCATAGAAAATGTGA
>DAORKI010000113.1:0-11111 GCA_035439485.1 Bacteroidia bacterium | reverse complement strand
CACAAGGCCAACATCTCTCCCGTTTAAAAATGACTTTTTGAGGGACGACTATTTAATGCCGAATTTGGGTTCAATCTGTTGGACTATTAGAGAAAACATATCAGTATTAAATTCTTTTTGATTTATAATTGGAATTTGCAGTTCTGTAGTAATTGCAAGAATGCTTAACGCTGCTCAGAAGGATAAAAGCCATTGGTATAATACCGATATGATATTTGTAATAGACCAAATAATTTTGGTCTAACAAATGATCATCTCTATTTACCTCACTTTTGAAATGGTCTAATGACCATTTCACTTTCGTATAACGGGCCGCATGTTTGCGATGGCTGCGATACCAAAGCGCTAAACTGCAAACCTATTACAAACTTAAAAGAAAAAAATGAACTTTCAAATTTACACTGAACCAGCAGTTAGCGCAAACATGCTGTTATAAACTGTGCAATTACACTATGCTTCACGCAACAATTCTTCCACTTGTATTTTTAAATCTGGTAATTCACGGCATACAATAGTCCAAATAACTTCGTCCGAAATATTGTCGTAGCTATGAATTATTCGATTTCTAGTTCCAATAATATTTTTCGCATTATTTAATTGAAAGTCGTTGTCCTCTTTTAAAATTCTACTTACTGCTTCTCCAATTATTTCAAGGTTTCTCTCTACAGCTTTTTTTGTTTTTAGGTCAGCCTTATAGACTATGAAATCTCTGCTGTCGCCAAGAAATAAAAAGATTTCGTCAATACTCTGTTGAATGTCAAGGAGCCACGTTTTAATTTTAATATCCATAGATTTTAATCTTGGTATTGTCAAGTTGTTGTCTAAATATTCTGTTCCTCACTGCTCTCTCTTCCAACAAATCTACTTGGCGTTTTAGTATTTCTTCCAGTTTCGATTTCAAGTTGAAATAAAGGTCTGTGTATTTAAATGGGTCTTTCTCTTCAAAGTCCACAATTAAATCTACATCAGAATTATCATTAAAGTCGTCTCTTGTAACTGAACCAAAGGCAAAGAGAGTCTTAACATTGCTGGCTTTGCAAAGTTCTTGAATTTGCTTTATTTTAGGTTCTTCAATTTTCATGCTCAAATGTAATTCATTTCAGTCAAATGTCAAAATTGTATTGGTTATAACAGTGCAATAGGGACAGAAGTTATCCCGCCATGCGGGGCGGATGGCCCGGGCCCGCTGTGGCGGGGTATTGCCCAAATAAAAATGATGGCATTTAAAATTAGAGTTAAACATTATTTGCCTGGCTAAGCTCGCCTTTATTAAGCATATCAAAAATAAGCTAATGCACACATCAGCAAATCAAACAATTTTCTTTTCAATCAAATATCTTTACATTTGCACCGCTTTTTAAAAAATATAAAAACTACATAATAAAATGAACGAAGTTTACATAGTATCAGCAGTGCGTACTGCTATTGGAGGTTTTGGTGGAGGTTTGGCTGGTGTATCGGCCACCAAGTTAGGCGCAGCTGCCATTAAAGGTGCACTCGATAAAATTAATTTAGCTCCTACTGAAGTGCAAGAAGTATTGATGGGTTGCGTTATTCAGGCTAATTTAGGACAAGCTCCAGCGCGTCAAGCCGCCAAATTTGCTGGTTTACCCGATAATGTAATTTGTACTACCATTAATAAAGTTTGTGCCTCGGGCATGAAAGCTGTTACATTAGGGGCTCAATCTATTATGCTTGGCGAACATGATGTTGTAGTGGCTGGTGGAATGGAAAATATGAGTCAAGTACCTTATTATTTGGAACAAGCACGTTATGGTTATAAATTTGGTAACGGTGCGGTTATTGATGGCATTTCAAAAGATGGTTTAATTGATGTGTATCACAATTATCCTATGGGCGTAGCTGCAGAGCTTTGTGCTACTGATTGCAATATTAGCCGCGAAGAGCAAGATGCTTTTGCTATTGAATCATACACTCGCAGCGCCAATGCATGGAAAGCAGGAAAATTTGATAATGAAGTTATTCCTGTTAGTATTCCGCAAAAAAAAGGTGACCCTATTGTGGTTGCACATGATGAAGAATATAAAAATGTAAAGTTTGATAAAATTCCTGGCCTAAACCCAGTATTTAAAAAAGATGGAACAGTTACAGCTGCAAATGCTTCGACTATCAATGATGGCGCATCGGCATTGGTGTTAATGAGCAAACAAAAAATGGAAGCACTTGGCTTAAAACCTTTGGCTAAAATTGTAAGCTTTGCTGATGCTGAACAAGCCCCTGAATGGTTTACCACTGCTCCTAGCAAGGCTATTCCAAAGGCATTATCAAAAATTGGTAAAACAGTAGCCGATGTTGATTATTTTGAAATTAATGAAGCTTTTTCGGTGGTGAGCTTGGCCAATAATAAAGAAATGAAATTAGACCCCAATAAAGTGAATGTTAATGGTGGTGCTGTTTCATTAGGGCATCCGTTGGGTTCATCAGGTTCACGAATTTTAGTGACCTTGGTAAATGTATTGTTGCAAAACAACGCAAAATTGGGTGTTGCTGGTATTTGCAATGGTGGTGGCGGTGCAACTGCTGTAGTAATTGAAAAGTGCTAAAATAATGGTATATCAAAAGGCAGGTTTCTATTGCACGAAACCTGCCTTTTTTAAATAAATAAAGCATGTACGGTATTTGTAATTTAAGCATAGTGCCAATGCGAGCTGAACCAAGCGATAAAAGCGAAATGGTAAGTCAGCTCTTACTTGGTGAACATTTTACCATAATTGCATCCGAAGCTAAATGGGTGAAAATTCAAAATGTTTGGGATAATTATGTAGGCTGGATTTCAAATAAACAATTTACTGCTCTTACCGAAAATCAATTTAAAGAATTAAATATTGCAATGCCCGTCATGGTGGCCGATATTGCCCATGTTATTGCGCACCTTACCACAAAAGAAACCATTGCAGTAGTTATGGGAAGTGTATTACCCATGTTCAATAAGCATGCCTTTGTGATTGCCAATGACAACTATAAGTATGAAGGCGCAATACAAACATTAGCACCAAAAAATATACGTCATGCTATTGTTGAAGCTTCTTATTTGTATTTAAATAGCCCTTATTTATGGGGCGGAAAATCACCATTTGGGATTGATTGCAGCGGATTTACACAAATGGTATACAAACTGTGTGGCCAACGTATTTTAAGAGATGCTTCACAACAAGCTCAAATGGGAATTCCATTGAGTTTTATTGAAGAGGCTTTACCAGGTGACTTGGCATTTTTTGATAATGAAGAAGGAAAAATAATTCATGTAGGTATTGTTTTAAAAAATAATAAAATTATTCATGCCAGTGGCTGTGTGCGTATCGATAAGCTCGATCACCAAGGCATTTATAACGAAAGCACCAAAACATACACGCACAATTTAAGGGTTATTAAAAACATTATTGGCGATTAATTACTAGGTAACTAGCTTTGGTTTGACAATAAATTGTAAGGTGAAAAAATATTGTCTTAGCTTTTTTAATTAATCTTTTCAATATTAAAATAGTTGTTGTAACTTATTTTCTCAATCAAAACCGCCTTCCTGTTCTTTCTGATTTATACCATAATCTCATGTACTAATTTATAATAACTAAAGGTATTCGTTGAATTATAAAATAAATGCAATTGGTATAATAGACCAAATTTGCTTCACTGCATTCGTGCTAAACTTATTTCCTATCGGCATTAACCAATGTGTGTTTTGCAAATTATTGGCATAATTTATATATCACATTAGCATTCCTTGAATACTTCAAAATCCAACACTAGTAAAAAACATTTAGGTTTAGCTCTGCTCTTAAACTCTTTTGCATTTTAAACTATTAAATTTACTTTTGTTGCATGGTTGCAAACAAATTGTTGTAAAACCGAAATCATTGTAAATAGGCAAAATTTTTATGCGAGCATTATTCATTGTATCTTTAATTTTAATCTGTTTACATAATTCCCAAGCACAGCAATTCAAAAAAGGTTTTGACAAAAAAGAATACATCAATTTAATGTACCTTTCGGCACGGCAATTAGATACCCCGTGGGTAAATCATAAATTCCCTATTCCTGATCATTATCAATTGATATATAGAAGTCCCGTAGTTGGGCTTGATAATCGTTGGGATTTATGGAAAAACAATGAAAATACTGCTGTAATTAGTTTGCGTGGTACCACAAAAAATGGCATCAGCTGGCTCGAAAATTTTTATGCGGCTATGTTGCCAGCACAAGGAAGTATTCAAATAAGCAAACAATATACATTTCAATATAAATTAGCCGAAAACAAGCGTGCTGCAGTGCACACTGGTTGGTTAATTGGAATAGCATGTTTATCACAAAGCATTATTCCTAAAATTGATTCATTATATAAAACAGGGGTAAAACAGTTTTATATTATGGGACACAGCCAAGGAGGCGCTTTGGCATACTTGCTTACAGCACATTTACACTATTTGCATAAAGATGGAAAACTGCCTCACGATTTACAAATGAAAACCTATTGCAGTGCCGCCCCTAAACCAGGAAATTTATATTTTGCCTACGATTACGAAAGCTACACACAACAAGGCTTTGCATACAATGTTGTGAATGCTGATGATTGGGTACCCGAAACACCCGCAGTGGTGCAAACCATTAACGATTTTAACGAAGTTAACCCTTTTGTTGACGCAAAAAATACCATCAAAAAGCAAAAATTTGGATTAAAAATTGCCATGAAAGTGGTGTATAGAAATTTAGTAAAACCAACCCATAAAGCGCAGCAAAAAAATCAAAAATACCTAGGCAATAAAACTACTAAACTGGTCAAAAAAACATTACCCGAATTAAAACTTCCTCCTTTTGCTAACACAAGCAATTACGCAAGAGCAGGAAATTTTATTACCTTACAAGGTAATGATGCCTACTATGCTTTATTTCCGAAGGATAAGGACCGCGTATTTTTACATCATTTGTGGGATGCTTATTTATATTTAATTGACAACTATAAAGAATAATGAAAGCAAGAATATTAATTGTTGAAGACGAAGAAAACTTACGAAGTACTATAGCCTTGAACCTTGAATTAGAAGGTTATGAAGTAATGACTGCTGTGAATGGAAAAGAAGCGCTGCAGCTTTTTAAAAACAATCGCTTCGATTTGGTTGTGCTGGATATTATGCTCCCAGAAATTAATGGCTTAGATGTTTGTAAAGAAATTAGGAAAGAAAATAGAAATGTGTTAGTTCTGTTTCTCTCAGCACGAAGCATGGGCTCAGAACGTGTAGAAGGTTTAAAAGCAGGAGCTGATGATTACTTATCGAAACCTTTTAACCTCGAAGAGTTATTATTACGTATCGAAATATTATTAAAAAGAAATCAAAAAACATTTGGCCAAAGCCATATAAATGCAATCAACATCAACGGAAGAAAGGTAAACTTCGACACCTACCAATTTGTTGCTGCTGATGGAAAAATTGAATCAATGAGTAAAAAAGAAACGCTGCTGCTAAAACTTTTAATTGAAAAAAAGAACCAAGTGGTATCACGAGATGAAATATTAGAGCAGGTTTGGGGATACGAAACTTTTCCTACAGGAAGAACTATTGATAATTTTATTCTATCATTTAGAAAGTATTTTGAAACTGACCCTTCCATTCCTAAACATTTTATATCGGTGAGAGGCGTTGGTTATAAATTTGTAGATCAATAATTTTTTGTTACTTTTATACTTTAAAAACTATAATACCATGAAAATAAAAATACTCTGCTTTGCATTGATTGCTTTCACCACCAATTCATTTGCACAAATTACCATTAACAGCTCCGACTTACCAACTACAAGTGGTACGTATGTACGTGACAATGCAGGAAATACTTCCATTATTGACCTTAATGTAACAGGACCAAATACAACTTGGGATTATTCTGGCCTTAGCAGTAATGGCATCGACACAATTCAATACATGACAGTTTCGTCAACCAATTTTGCATATCAACTTTATTTCAATAATCCATTTTCGCCTGATTATGATTCAGATTTAGCCGTTGATGGTGTGGATTTTCCAAGCATTCCTGCAGTACCAATTACAATAACAGATGTGGTAAATTATTTTAAAAAAGCTAATAATGACGGCTATTATCAAACAGGATTTGGTGCTTCAATTAGTGGCCTTCCCGCGTCAATTAAATATACCCCACGCGATAAAGTTTTACCATTGCCTTGCACATATGGTTTAACTGAGTCAAATTTATTTGAATGGAATTTTGCGGTTCCTAGTGTTGGTACCTATGGCCAACGAAAAACACGCACAGTTGAAGTGGATGGCTGGGGAACACTTAATTTACCAAATGGAGGAACATATAATACCTTAAGAGTAAAATCAACCATTGAAGGAATTGATACTGTTTATATTGATCAATTTAGCTTTGGTATTGCAATACCAAGCACCCAACTGGAATACAAATGGTACGCGCAAGGCGAAGGCGAACCAGTGCTTACCGTTACTGCTACCGACTTACTCGGAACTTCCACCATAAGCGGTGTAAATCATAAACATCATGATAATACAGCTGGAATATCTTCTAAAAATATATTAAATACCAATTTAGATTTATTTCCTAATCCTAGTAATACTATAGTAAATATTAAATATTATACTCCTGTTTATGGTCCTTTAACTATTGACTTGTTTGATATTACTGGTAAAAAAGTGTATTCAACACAAGAAATAAGTTTGGCAAATACCAATAATCAGTATCATATCAATACTGATTTTATTGATGCTGGATTATATACAATTCAATTAAGTCAAGAAGGTAGTGTTTCTTCAGCAATGATATCCGTAAATAAATAGAAAGTGCGAATTATTTTTACTCTTTTTTTGTTCTTTCCATTACTTTTAGTAGCCCAAAATAAAATTGGGCTGCAAGATTTGGCACTATTAAAATCATACATGTCAGGCTCATTTAATAGTGCCTTACAAGCTAAAAATGATAGCGATTTTTATGAAATTCATTTACAAATGAAACCCATTTGGGAAGATGGTAAAGATGGCTTTTGGCTTTATGTTGAACAAGCCATAGTCAGCGCTCTCGACAAACCATACCGTCAAAGAATTTATCATGTGAGCATCAAGGATGATAGCACTATTGTGAGCAAGGTGTTTGAAATGAAAAATCCACTTCGATTTGCTGGTGCATATAAAAATACTGACCTGCTAAAATCATTAACTAAGGATTCTCTTGAAGCTAGAGAAGGCTGTGGAATAATGCTTCACTACAGACCTAACAAAACATTTGTTGGAAGTACGCTTAACAAAGATTGTTTAAGCTCTCTGCGTGGCGCTAACTATGCCACATCTGAAGTTATTATTTCATCTGATTTATTGATATCTTGGGACAGAGGTTGGGATAATACAAATAAACAAGTTTGGGGCGCTGTGAAATCGGGATACAGGTTTGTAAAAACGGAAAATAAACCTTGATGCTCAGTAAAAATAAAATTTCTGAAATAACTGCGCTTCATCAAAAAAAATATCGCCAAAGCCTTGGATTATTTATTGTTGAAGGCGAAAAAATTATTGACGAAGTAATATCTTCAAATGCAAAAATTGTTGAAGTATTCTGCACTCCCGACTTATTTGAAAAATACGAAAACAAATTACCTCAACTTACACTTGCCGATCCAAAGCTATTTGCCAAAATATCAACTTTAAAAACTCCAGCAGGCATACTTGCCGTATTGAAACAAAATCAATATCACATTGATGCAAAATCACTAAAGAATAATTTTACCATTTGTTTAGATGGCATTCGTGACCCAGGAAACTTAGGTACTATCATTAGAATTGCCGATTGGTTTGGCATTAAAAATATTATTTGCAGTTTCGATACAGTTGATTTTTATAATCCAAAAACAATACAAGCAACAATGGGCTCTTTTTTAAGGGTTGATGTAATTTATGCTGATTTGAAGACCTTTTTATTTGAAATTCAACAACATCAAATTCCCATATTTGGGGCGGTACTCAATGGGCAAAATATATATCAAAAACAAAATATGAATCAAGGTGTGCTTTTAATGGGTAGTGAGTCGCATGGCATTAGTGCGGAACTCTTAAATCTTATTAATGAACCTATTACTATACCTTCAAAAATGCTGACAAATGGTGATAAAGAACATCAAATTGATTCATTAAATGTGGCCATTGCCACTTCAATAATTTGTGCTGTTTTTGCTGGACAATTAAAATAGTTGTGTAAAGCAAAAGCTTCATTTCATATTTATCGTCCAAAATTATACCATTTGCATTTATTTTTTAGTCCAAACTAAAAAATAATTTTGCAATGGTTAATGCCGATACAACTTGAAAATAGTACAATACGGCCTAGCTGTAATTTAACTAAATTGAAAGTGTAATCGGTATTATTTTGTTTTTTCAAAATAAATTATACCTTTACAGCAGTTTTATCGTACATTTATTGAAGTTTATTTAATAAAATTCATTATTTAAGGGTAAAATAGTATTCACGCTAATTTTGATACTCATGAAAAAAATTGACCTGTAGATTTCAATTTCTAAGCTATGTATTTCTAAAGTAATGCTATTGGCTATAATTTAGAAAAACTGAACTGGTGCATCTATAAACTATTTCATACTTAGTACGCCATAATTTAATACTAATCACAAGTAGTATAAAAGCCAAGGAATTAAATACTTATTTTTTAAATAGAAAAAGAAGATGATTTTCTTATAGTTGAGGCAAGATTGAATAATTAAATGTCAATAAATAAAAACCTAAACAATAAATATTATCAAATTAAAATATGAAAAGAACAAAAATTAAAGCACTACCTACATTTTTAACTCTAATTTTTTCATTGTTCATTGCACAATGCTATGCAGCTGTCTTCAATGTGAGCAACTTACCTGGGAATCCTTTTCCATACAGTAATGTCGATAATGCAATAGCAGCGGCAAGCCCTGGCGATACAGTTTATGTGCATGGAAGCAATATCATTTATAATGACTTCACCATCAATAAAAGCATGGTTATTATTGGTGCTGGCGCTTTGCCTCAAACTGAGTTTGGATTTAAATCAAGATTTAACAGAATAACTTTTACAAGCAATACTTCAAATGTAAAAATTATGGGTATTTCAATTGTAACATATCATTTAGATTTTTATAATGTATCCAATGTACATAATATATTAATTTCTGGAAATTATTTTGAAAACAATTCTTATGGAAATTTAAGATTCGAAAACATGAGTAACTCATCAAACATTAGAGTTTTTAATAATGTATTTGATGGAGGTGAATTAAATAAAATAGCTTTTGCAAGTAATAACAATTGTTCAAATATCAGCATTGACCATAATATTATCAATGGCTGTATTCAAAATTTGAATATATTGAATACACTTGTACAAAATAATATTTTTTATAATCCACAAGGGGGCAATGCCTTTAGTGGAAGCAATAGTTTAGTGGTACTTTCTAATAACATATTTTTTGGTGCCGATCCTAAAATAAATAATACCTTAAGTATATATAATTTTAATCTCAGCTATTCTAGTTCTGCTACGCTTACCACAATGGGAGGAACTAATTTTGATAATGTTAATCCTAATTTTGTGAATGTACCATCTAATGGTAATTATACTTTTACTCACAACTTTAATTTACAGGCGGGCTCACCATGTATAGCCGCTGGTGGCGATGGGTTAGACCTTGGATACTATGGTGGCCTTGAGGCAGTTTCTCCTTTAGGTGAACCATATAACGTACCTGTAATAAGAATGATGAATATCCAAAATACTGCCGTACCTCAAAACGGAAATGTAAATGTGAAGGTGAGAAGCACTAAATCAAGAGCAAATTAACTACATAAATTTAATACAATGAAAATTAAAACACTTCTCCTACTCCTACTAGCAGCGCAATTGCCATGCTTTGCTGTTACTAGAACTGTAAACAACAACGGTTTTGGAGCACAATATTTTGATTTAGAGTCAGCATATCAAGCCTCCTCCAATGGTGATACTATGATGATTATGGGCTCTTCAATAAATTATTTTCTTACAAGTGCAAGTTGGAACAAAAATTTAGTAGTCATTGGCTCTGGCTATAATTCAGATAAACAGCTCTTTCAAGATGTAAAATTACATCACACCACTTCAGGTCCAAATTACTTTTATATTGGTCAATCGAGTAAATTTTTAGGCATTAGGTTTGTAAATTACGTCAATTTATCGGCAGATGTAAATGGATTAGATTTCGAAGCCTGTAAATTCGATTTCGATTTTTGGACTAATTCTAAAGTTATTTCTAATTTAAAGTTCATCAATTGTGTTTTTTCAAACGGGGGAAGCAATTATAAAAGCGATTTAGATGCTGCAAATTTCGTTTACTTTTCACATTGTGTTTTTTCAGGAACATTTACCGGCTCCAACAATAATTTTAACAGTGATATTAGTTTTGATCATTGCATATTTTTAAGAAATGGTTCTTGTTTCATAACCATGTACAATGCCGAAATAAACAACTCCATTTTTTTAGGAAATTCACCTATAAGTAGTATTTATAATTCTGCTTTTAGCAATAACATAGCACGCGTAGATGTGGCTAATGCTTGGGGAACCAATGGCAATATTTCAAGCAATAATTTAGATTTAACCGACCCTTTATTTGTGAATGTACCCATTAATGTAATATACAATACTACCATGGATTTTAATTTACAGCCTGGCTCTCCAGCCATAGGATTTGCCATAGATGGCGGTAATATAGGAGTGCATGATGCAAATGGTACTTTTAATGAAGAAGGCGAAGCGCAAAATATCCCAGTGGTAAGAAAAATGAATATTGTTAATCCCAATGTGCCGCAAAATGGAAATGTAAATGTGAAGGTAAGAAGCACAAAAGCAAGAGAAAATTAATTTTTAATGGTGAATTATGAATGGTGAATGGTGAATTTTTGAATGGTGAATTTTTTGAATGGTGAATTATGAATGGTGAATTATGAATGGTGAATTTTTGAATGGTGAATTATGAATGGTGAATTTTTGAATGGTAAATTATGAATGGTGAATTTTTGAATGGTGAATTTTTGAATGGTGAATTTTTGAATGGTGA